>NZ_JACGBA010000001.1:0-195326 GCF_020137685.1 Campylobacter sp. RM9331 | reverse complement strand
GCTACTATAAATGGATAAGCATCGCTACTATCTCCTAAAATTGCTATTGAAAACACTAAACTACTAACGGCTAATTGATTAGCATAAACAGAGTATTTTTCATTTCCAAAAGGAATTTTATAATCTATATCATTATCGTTTTTCTTAATAAAAACAATAGGCAATGATAGATTAAATTCTTTTAAAGATTTAGATTTACCATTTTCATAAATTACCCAAATATATTTATTTGTTTTAGATATTTGCATTCCTTTTTTTATTTTATTTGCTATTCTTTTAGTGTTGAAATTGTTTTTAGCTAATTCATAATCTTGATAAAACAGCAAATCATTTTCTTGAGAATAAACTTCTTTTAATAAATCAATAGAATTATTTGACCTACCATCTAAAATATAATAAAGAGCAGAAAAATAGCTAACAAATGGATTAGAATAATTAGCATAAGACTTATAAGCAGGAATTGGGACACTATTATTTATAATGTCTATTACTTCATTACTTTCTCTAGGTTTTTGTTGTAAGTAGTTTAATTCGCTTAAAATATCGCTTTCAAATTCTTCTTTATTTCTTTTTTGTCTATCTAAGGCTCTTTTGATTTCAACTCCAGCTTCATCGTATTCGCCTAAAGCTAGATAACTCATTGATTTGTATGTATTAGTTAGCATTTTTTCATAATATTGACCGCTATAATCAGTTATATTATCATTAAAAAGACCTTCTAAAACTCCTTCTCCAATCTTTAACAATAGATTTTTTTCATCTTTATCTTTATAACCATCTTCAACCAAATCAAATAGCTTAATACTATCTTTATAAGACTTACACAAGAATGCTTGATATCCGTAATAATTGCCGTTGTAAAGTGGGTCTTTAATCTTTTCTAATACATTTTCTTTTGAGTATTTTAGCTCTTTTTTCGTAAGTAATTCGCAGTCTTTAGTATCTAAAGAATATATTTTATTTTTATTTTCTTCTTCGTAGCCTAAAAAGACAGAAGAACAAGCATTTAATACTAATAAAGTAAAAACTAAAACAAAAACTTTTAACAAAACTCTTAACATCGCCGACCCCCCCCCATTTTTAAAAAACGCCATTTTATAAAAACTTAATTAATATATATTAATTTTTTTTAAATTCAATAATTCTTAAATAATAAGAATTATTGTTTATTTTTATAGCTCTAGTATTTTAATAGGAAGACCCATTTTATTCATTTCATCAAAGAATGGTTTTGCATCAAATTCTTCCATATTAAACACACCTTTTCCACTCCATTTGCCACTTGCTATTAAATATGTTCCAATTGCAGCAGGAACGCCTGTTGTGTAGCTTACTGCTTGAGCGCCAGTTTCAGCGTAGCATTCTTCATGCACGCAAACATTATAAATATATACTTTTTTAGCCTTGCCATCTTTAATACCTTCAATAATACAACCTATGTTTGTCTTGCCTTTAGTCCTTGCACCAAGACTTGCAGGGTCAGGTAAAAGTGTCTTTAAAAACTCAATAGGAATTATCTTCATTCCTTGATGTTCAACTGGCTCAATTCCTAGCATACCTACATTTTTAAGACAATTCATATGTTGAATATAGCTTTGTCCAAAAGTCATAAAAAATCTAATTCTTTTTAAACCTTTTATATTTTTACATAAGCTCTCAAGTTCTTCATGATAAAGTAAATAGCTATCTTTAACCCCAACTTCAGGATAATCGTGTTCAACTTTAATCTCAAGTGGTTTAGTCTCAATCCACTCGCCATTTTCCCAATATCTACCATTTGCACTAACTTCTCTTAAGTTTATTTCAGGGTTAAAATTAGTTGCGAAAGCATAGCCGTGATCTCCTGCATTACAATCCATAATATCAATTGTATGAATTTCATCAAATAAATATTGTTGCGCATACGCACACATAACATTCGTTGCACCTGGGTCAAATCCACTTCCAAGCAGTGCAGGAACACCAGCTTTTAAAAAGTCATTATTTCTAGCCCATTGCTCTTTATATTCAAATTTAGCTAAATCAGGATGTTCGTAATTTGCTGTATCAATGTATGGAATTTTAGTTTGAGAACAAGCGTCCATTAAAGCTAAATCTTGATAAGGTAAAGCCACATTTAATAAAATCGTAGCGTTTATATCTTGTATAAGCTTAACAACTGCATTTGTATCATCAGCATTAATCGTAGCAGTTGCAATCTCAACTCCTAAACGCTCTTTAATAAAACTTGCTATTTCATCACATTTGCTTTTTGTTCTACTTGCAAGCGTGATTTTATCAAAATATTTATATTCAGCTGCTTTATAGGTTGCTACACGGCTAACTCCACCAGCTCCAATTATTAATAAATGTTTCATATTTTCTCCTTTTAGCTTATGATAAAATATTTATGATAATGATTAATCTTTTTATGAGATTATATTAGTCTTATTTTATTTTAGGAGTATATTATGAAAAAATTATTTTTAGCTTTAAGCTTAGCAGGTATTTTAGGTGCTAGTGAATTTGTTCTTGATAAAGTTCATACTAGCGTTGAATTTAGCGTTAAACATATGTTAGTTTCTAATGCTAAGGGCAAATTTAAAAGTTTTGATGCGATGATAGATTTTGATGAAGCTAATAAAACTTTTAAAGTATTTAATGCAAGCGTTGATGTAGCAAGCGTTGATACAAATAGTGAAAAAAGAGACGAGCATTTAAAATCAAGTGATTTTTTAAATGAAAAAGTTAATCCAAAACTTACTTTTGTTATGAGTAAATACGAAAAAGTAAGTGATACACAAGGAAAAATGACAGGGGAATTAAATATAAATGGCGTTAAAAAAGAAGTAACATTTGATGTTGCTATCAATGGTGTTGCTACAATGGGAGATAAAACTAAACTTGGGTTTGACCTAAATCTTGACCTTTTAAGAAAAGATTTTGATGTAGCAAAAGATACAAATGAAGGCTTAGTAGCAAACGAAGTAAAAGTTCAAATTTTTGCTGAAGCTGATAAAAAATAATTAAAATTAAGAATTTGAAATTTTATTTCAAATTCTTATATCAATTAATCTTGTATCGCTTAAATCTTTTTTAAATTCTTTCGTAAAATCTATAAAATCTCCTAGCTTATCACTACTTATTAAATCTTTTAATTTATCTTCGCTTATTTTTAATTCATTACTTATGTTTTGGATATTAAATTTTTGTAATATTTCTTTTTCGTTATTATCTAAAGATTGTGATTTTTTAAGTTTTTCAATTATATTATTAAGTTTGATTTGTTCTTCTGTTTTTTTATTTAATTCTTCAGTTATATTAGTATTTATTTTTTTGTGTGAAATTGTCATAAAAGGTAGATTATCTAAAAATACTCCATATTGGTAAGCAGTGTCAGAATAATTGTATTTTTCAGCAATTGTTATATAGCCATCAAGATTTTTATCCATACTAATATTCCCATCAAGTATTGTGCTAATATCAGTTGATTGTTTATTATCAACAGTCAAAATACTTGGAACATAACTTGCAACTTTAGTAGCTTGTCCTGAACCATCTTTAGTTGGCTCTATATATAAAGCAAATGCATAGATAGTATAATCAATTTCTTTTTTATCTACTTCTCCATCGTTATTTCTATCGGCTGCTAAAAAATTACTCTTATACGCTACATCACTAAACCACCCAGCGACAAAACTTGCTGCATCTTTATCTAAAATAATGCCTTTGCTAGTATCAATGAAATTATCTTCATTAAAAAATTCTTTTAATCTATTAATATTCTTGTCACTAAGTTTTACTCCGATATTGCTTTCATCAAATTTAAAAAACACATTGTAATCTTGCTCTTTATTTGTCTTAATCTCAAAATTATTTTTATTTATATTATCTTTTAAATTGCTAATATCTTTAGTATTTAATTCTTTAGTTTTAACATTATCAGCCCAAGACATTGCTATATTTTTTACTTGCGAGATATCTATTTTCATAAAAATTCCTTAAAATTAATACTTTTAAAATTAATTGGTTTGATTTTAATTAATACTATTATTATTTTATTTAATATTTTGATATATTGTAACTTTTAGTAATAATTAATTAAAAATAAAAATTAAACCTTAATATCAATTAATTTTGTATCGCTTAAATCTTTTTTAAATTCTTTTGTAAAATCTATAAAATCACTTAATTTATCATTTGTAATTAACTCTTCTAATTTATCTTCGCTTATTTTTAAATTAATATTAAAATCTTTTAAGAGTTTCTTTTCATCATTTGTTAGACTTTTTAGGCCTTGATTTTTAAGTTTTGCTAAGGCTGCTAATTTTTTTAGTTCTTCTAATTCTTTCTCTTTTAATTTATCTGTATTTGCAATCTTATATAAGCTAATAAAATCATTATTATTTTTATTATTAGATACTTCTATGTTATCTTCAAAATATCCCTTTTCGCCTACATTTAGAAATTCGCCAAATGTAATAATACCATCAAGATTTTTATCATTATTTAAACTAGCATTTAAAGCATAGCTAATATCAACATAGTATTCATCATTATCTGCTAAAAATTTACTCTCTTCATAGCCTTTTACATAATTAGTGATTATATATTCACCTTTATTATCTCTTCTATATTCAAGCCTTTCATGTATAAAGTTTAATGTCTTTTTTCCTTCTTTATTGCTTAGCTCCCCATTACCATCAACATCAGCTTCAAGGAATTTTCGTTTATAAGCAATATCACTAAACCACCCAGCTACAAAGCTTGCTGCGTCTTTATCTAAAATAGTGCCTTTACTATTAAAAATGAAATTATCTTCATCAAAAAATTCTTTTAATCTATTAATATTATTTTCACTAAGTTTTACTCCGATATTACTTTCATCAAATTTAAAAAACACATTGTAATCTTGCTCTTTATTTGTCTTAATCTCAAAATTATTTATATTTATTGCATTTTTTATATTGTATAAATCAAAAGAATTTAAAGAATTTGAATTAATTTTATCTTGCCAAGCTATAGGCGTATTTAAATAGTTTCCTAGATAATGTCTCATAAAAAATCCTTTAAAATTATGACTAAATTAGATCTAGCTAATTAATCAAGACATTTTTAAAATCAATAGCTATTTTTTACACTTAAAAAGCAATATTAAAGCACTAATACTTTTTAAAATATGCACTAACATTCGTAATGCAAATTAAGTTAATACATTAAAAAATGATTTGAATTATTATAATTTGATTTTAATTAATACTATTATTATTTTATTTAATGTTTTGATATATTGTAACTTTTAGTAACAATTAATTAAAAATAAAAAATTAAACCTTAATATCAATTAATTTTGTATCGTTTAAATCTTTTTTAAATTCTTTTGTAAAATCTATAAAATCATCTAATTTATCATTTGCGACTAAATCTTCTAATTTATTTTCACTGATTTTAAGATTAAGACTAAAGTCTTTTAAGAGTTTCTTTTCATCATTTGTTAGACTTTTTAGGCCTTGATTTTTTAGCTTTGCTAAGGCTGCTAATTTTTTTAATTCTTCTAATTCCTTTTCTTTGAATTTATCTATATTTATAATCTTATAAGTATTGCCAACTTTAATTCGCTCATCACTTGATTTACAATCAGCTGTATATTTATGAATTTTATTTTTACCATCAGCTCCTAAATATTCGCCAAATGTTATTATTCCATCAAGGTTTTTATCATCATTTAAACTAATATTTAAAGCCTTACTAATATCCATACTCTCGCCCTCTGGCAAAGCTACCATACTAGGTAAATATGTGCCTATGATTGCACTTGAGATTATTTCTTCTTCAAGTGTCTTTTCATTTACTACTATTTCGGCTGCTTCGCTAAATACCGTAAATGTATATTTAAATTCCTTGCCCGTTAATTCTCCATCGTTATTAATATCAGCTGCTAAGAGATTTTCTCTATAAGCAATATTGCTAAACCATCCAGCTACAAAACTTGCTGCATCTTTATCTAAAATAGTGCCTTTATTATTGGCAATGAAATTATCGCTATCAAAAAAATCTTTTAATCTATTTAGATTTTTTTCATTTATTTTTACACCGATATTATCACTATCAAATCTAAAAAATACATTGTAATCTTGCTCTTTATTAGTCTTTATCTCAAAATTATTTTTATTTATTTGATAATTTAAATCTTTTAGCTCTTTTTCTGTTAGCTCGTGCTTTTTAACATCAATTTTCCAAGCTATCGGCATATTTTTACTAGCACTTATATCGTGTATCATAAATAATCCTTTAATATTTATTTAAAGGATTATAGTTTATTTAGGATAAATAATTTAATCAGTTTAAATTCCTTAACCTAAGCTTGAGATTTTTTCTATAATTACTCCAAATCCTTGCCTTGCTACAGAGCCTACGACAAAATCACTAATTAAGGCATTTTCTCCACGAATAGTATCATCAGGTATTATAGTTGAGATACTAACGCCTGTTCTTTTTGAAATATTTTTAGCAATTAATTTCCCATCAATATAAAAATCACTAGCACCTTCGCCACGCCTAGCACGAGAATGCTCAATTCCTACTGCTTCTTTATGAATTCCTTTTCTAGTTTTTAATATTCCTATTATTTTTTTATCATCTCTTATAACTTTGATTAAATCCTTATCTTTAAGACCTAGTTTTGCTGCTGTATCTTCGTGTAATTCAATGTAGTTTGAATATCTTAAATGAGTTAGTTTTGAACTAGCAGCAACTAAACTTGAATATATATTTGATTTATACGAAAAGGCTTTTAGATTTAATTCATCTAATGTGGTATTGTTTTTAAATCTTTGTTTTACAAAATAAGGAACCCCACTATAATTTTTCCCAGTTAAAGAATCCTTAGTAAGTGCTAAATCTTCGTTATAAATAGCTACTTCTTTTTTGTATGTTTTTGCTAAGGAATTTTTGTTATATGCTTTGTTTTTGCTTTCAAATTTTCCACCCCTTGCCATACAAAATAAAGCTTTTTTATAGTGTTTTGGGCTAATTTCTTTTAATTCTTGAATGAATGGTAAGTCCTTTATCTCATCTTCGTTTATTTCATAATCAAATCCACCATCAAGCGTAACATTTATAAAACTTCTTAAATAATAATCACTCGGCTTATCAAGGTCAAATAAATTACCTTCACTATCGCTAATTGCGTTTTTGCCAAATCCTGCTAAGCCTAATTTTTTGCCTAATTCAATTATAAAGCTATCCATACATACGCTTTCATTATTACTAAACTTAACATTAGGAGAATTTAAAATAGGAAATCTAAAATGACTAGCTTTATTCAAAGCACCACCCCAAGGATTAACAACGCCCCAAGTCTCATACATAACGCTATCAGGAACTATATAATCAGCAAACATACTTGTTTCGTTTATGAATGGGTCAATTGCTATGAATAATGGTATTTTAGAGCTATCTTTTAAAGAATTTTTAACATTATTCATATTACTAGCATAAGCAATATTAGCATTCCAAGAAAGCAATATATCTATTCTGTAAGGATATTTTAATGCTGCATTTGTGATTGCGTCGGTGCAAATTGCATTAGTTAGTGGATACCAAGGTAGTTTTGATGGATAAGGGTTTTCGTTGTTTTTGATTTTGTTTTTATATTCGCTAGTTGCTTCATAAGGTTTTTTAGTTTTATCAACCCTAATTCCACTAGGTTTAATTTTGCCTTTATATTTTGCTAATTCAAATTCTCCTGACAAATCATTATATTTACCCCCACCAGCACTCATTCCACCAATTTTATTTAAATTCCCAAGCAAACCAACTAATTCTAAAATAGCATAAGCTGTATAAAATCCATTAGTTTGCATAGTCCCGCCGTGCAAATCAAATGCTACTTTATTTTTATATTTTTTGATTTTTTCTAATAAATATTCATAATCTTTTTTACTAACGCCACTATTTTGCAACAAATCATCTAAAGAATTTGAATTGACACTTTCTTTTAATTTGATAAAACTTGTTTTAACCTTTATTGCTTCATCATCTAAAGTTATTATTCCATCATAATAAATATTAGCTTTTTTACAATCTTTTGCACTTATTAATCCTTGCTCGTTAATGACCATAATTTCATTATTAATTCTTAAAAATTCTCCTTTTTTATAGTTTTTATAATCATCTTCAACAACTAAATAAGCAGCATTAGAAAAACTTACATTGTTTTCATTTAAATTAGTATAAGATAGATATTCTTCATCATAAATTTTTTGATTTATTACATCTTGTAATAAGGCTAATGCTAAAAACAAATCCCCACCAGGCTTTATAGCAATCCATTTTCCTACGCTAGATGCACTTGAAGTAGAATTTGTAAGTATTGGGGTTATTGTTGCGTATTCTAAATTATTGCTTTTTCTATTTGCTATTTTTAATCCTTGTCTTTTGAAAGGATTTCCAGCTTGAGCAGGAGCACTTGCGAAATTAATCAAAAACTCGCAATTATCAAAATCAGGTTTTAAGTGTGGGTATTTATCAAAATCATTTAAAAAAGCAGCCATTCCAGCTCTCATAGAAAGACCACAAGTTGCTGTGTGTCCGTGAAAATTGATAGTTCCGAATGATTTTTGAAATCTTTCTTGAAAGAAATTCTTTCTTCCTTCATCTCCTGTTGCGATTATACATAATCCATTTGCTTTCTTTCCAAATTCAGGAGCATTTTCATCTATTAAATCAGTATGATTATAAACTTCTTTAAATCCTTTTACATAGCCTTCATTAAACAAATCTCCGCCATTTACTATCTCATCTAAAAATTTATCAGGCTCAATACTTTGCCATTTATTTTCTCCCCTTTTTCCAACTCTTTTTAGTATTTTAGTTACCCTTGCTTTATCATTTAATTTATCAAATACTAAATTACCCCTAGCACAAACACTTGAATGGATTTTGCCTTGATTTGTGAGTAAATAACTATCTTTTATACTAGCATTCATATTAAGCCAAGGGTCGCTTGATAATAAACTATATGGATTGCCAATAACTTTTAAAACCTTATTATCTAATACTTTTACCCTAACACCACAATGAGTAACGCAACCATTACAAACACTTGAATAATACTTGCCGATTTGTGGATTTAGGCTATTTGCATATATGCTATCGTTTGTTTTTGTTTGTGGTTTTATGATTTTTTGTATTGTTTCATTGTAAAAATAAGCCCCTGCTACACCTGTTATCCCTGATGCTATTAAAAACTTTCTTCTACTCACTTAATTCTCCTTTTATTTGTTTTTCTAATATGCTTACTAAAAGACAAAACAAACTTATACAAATTAGCCAATTGCCAAATACAGAACCTAAACTATCACTACCTAAGATTTTTGGTGTGTATGTTAAAAATCCACTCATAATTTTTGGCATAGAATTTCCTGCAAAAACTACATTGAATTTAAAGCTAAAGCTATAAATTATCATAGATAAAAATGCAAGTAATAAAAAGAATTGATTGTTTTTTAATCTTGTAAAAAGATTTATTAAAATAATAAAAATTAAGCAAAACTCAAGTATGAAAATCTCATAAAATCTAGCCATAAATACATATTGATATAGCTCTTTAATTTCTTTATTAAAACCAAGCATAAAGCTAAACCAAAATAATCTTAATAATAAATCACATACTATTAAAGCACTAGCAAGTCTTATAAAGATAAAAAGATTGATTTTATAATTTATAATTTTTGAATATATAAATAAGACTAAAGCACATATTCCAACACCTCCTACACCGCCATTTGCAGCAAATAAAAGTGGTAAAACAGGTGTATTCCAAAAACTAACTCCAACACTTGTTCCTAAAATATATCCAGTGTATAAAGGAATGCAAAAAGATACAATAAGTGTGATTATTCCTAATTTTTTAGTATTTTTATTGTTAATATGATTATATGCTAATAGTATTAGTAAAATAGGGTAGGTTATAAGTAATATAATTCCTATTTTCATAGCTGAAGTTGGTAGATTGCCCCAGCCATTTAAAAAGATTTCAAAAACTCTGCTAGGTTGCTTTAAATCATCAATTAAATTAAAAGGAATTGCGCATAAACAAACAAAAGAAATTATCATTGAAAATAGGGCGATATTTTTGTAGTTTTTCAATCCAAATACTAAATATAAACTAGCACATAAAAACGCTCCAAAACTAGCCCCTGCTATGAAAAAATCATTTACTACATCTAAAGCCCAAGTTCGCTGAACGCTAAAACCTTCTAAAACTACAGCACTCATTTTATTCTCCATTCTTCTTCTAAAGCCAAATCAAATTCTTTTGAAATATCTTGAAACATTTTATGGTTAGGATTGATTTCATTTAATTCATTGTCTAAATTAATATAAAAAACTTGTGGTTTAGTCCCAAAATTTTGCTTTAAAACACTTGTTGGATAATCTTTTAATATTTGTGAAATTTCACTTGAACTATCATTTAAATCGCCAAAAATTCTAGCCCTACCAACACAGGTTTGAACACAAGCTGGTAATTCATTATTATCTATTAAATGCACACAAAAAGTGCATTTATCAGCTACTTTTGTATTTTTATTAATAAATCTTTTATCATAAGGACAGGCATTTACGCAGTAACTACAGCCCCAGCATATTTCATTATCTACTAATACTATTCCATCTTCTCTTTTAAAAGTTGCTCCTGTAGGACAAACGCTTACGCAAGGTGGATTTTCGCAATGATTACAAAGTTCTGGCAAAAATGCCTTAAATACTTCATCGCTTTTACTTAATTCATATTCAGTAACAAATGTTCTAAATTGTTCGTGGGGGACTTGATTTTCATTGATACAAGCAGCAGTGCAAGCTTGACAGCCAATACATTTTCTAAGGTCAATTAGCATTGCATAGCGTTTTTTGCTATCTCCTATATATCTTTTATCTTTTTTATCTATTCCATTATTTTTTAGACTAAAAGCATAACTTGATGAAGCTAATGTGGTTGTAATAAATACTCTTCTATTCATATAAAACCTTTTTAATTTAGATTTTAATGAGTATATTTTTTGATTGTATAATTAAAGTTAAAATTTAATAATAAATTAAGGTTTAAATATTATTGCCTAATTTTGGTTTGTTATTATCAATAAGTTTATATATAAATTTTATATAAATTTTTATAAGAATTTAATAACCATTAATATTTTTTTAAACATACCGATATAGAAAAATAACAGGGGTTTAAAATGCAAATAACAAACTATAATCACTTTTATAATATTTTAAAGCGTGAAGCAATAATTAATTACAATGTAAAAGAGCGTAATCAAAGCACAATTGATAGTGTAAGAGAGCAATATATCAAAAATCTTAATTTAGATGAAAACTTAGTAAGTGATTTAAATAATACATTTATAAGAGATGATTATTTGCCAAAGAAAGCTTATACAATCAAAGAAGCTTTAAAGAATTTAAATAGTGATTATAGTGAAGCTTTAAAAGATTTAAAATATAACATAAATCAAATGTCTAATTTAATTTATAATTCAGCTTTTAGCGATTTTGATGAAACTTTTGTTGATGATGGGACTAATTTAGGCAATCTAAAAACCAAGCTTAATTTAAAATTAAGAGTAATGCAAGAATACAAAGTAAGTAATATTTATCAAAGAGCTTTTAGTGATTTTTTTAACCCTGAAGACAAAAAAGAACTAAGAGAGTTTTTAAAAGATTTTAAGATTAATAATGAATACATTGATGAAAGTCTTAATAATATTAATGATAGTGATATTTTAAAATTATTATGTGATAAAAATATTAGCGTTAAAGATTTTATAAGTGAGTGCAAAAGATTAAAAGCTATAGAAGAAAATGAACTAAATCAAAAACTAGAAAATAATAAAAAAGATGATTTTAAACCAATAGAAGTAAAAGGCACAAGCACTCGTGAAAATATGGAAGAGATTTTAAGTAAGATTGACCCACGCAAAGTAAAAGATGAAAGAGATTTATTAGCTATTGTAATGGCATATAAAGATAGCAAGAATTTATATGATAAAAGAATTTAAAATAAAGGAATAATTATGAAAATAAATTCTTATTCAACATATCAAATAACTAATATAAGCAAAAAAGAAACAAATAACGAGATTAAAAAAGTAGATAATAAAGCAGATGATAAAAAGGTAGGAGTTGTTTTAGGATACGGAGTTGATAAAGATGGCTTTTTTACAAGTGATTTTAACAAAGCTGCAGGTATTCCGGATAATTATAAAATCCACAGCGATACTTTAAAAAATCTAGTAGATAGAAATAACAATTCTTTAAGAGCATATAGAAAGTATTATGAAATTGATATAGCAAAAACTGTTAATAACGCTTATACACTTTTTAGCCAAGTTGTAAGTGAAGATTTTTTAAACTCTAAAGATTTTTTTAACACCGAAGATATAAAGCAATTTCCACAAGGTTATATTCAAGCAAGAAGTGATGAAATCAAAATCAATAAAATTTTACATTCACCTGATGATTATGAGAATAATCACGGAATGACTTTTCAAAATGAACTTTACCAAACTCATCATCCCTTATTTTATTCTTTTGACAATGACGATAAAACCTTACCAAACACAAATGTTTTTCCACCTGATAATATCAAGCAAGACCCTAGATTTAGTGGATATTTTGGTGATTATGACGAAGCAAGACAAAATTATATAAATGAAAATGGAGAAATATCAAAAGGTGGGCTTTTGATAGGTATATTAAAATCAAACCCAACTTTAATTGAAGGAGAAAGCACATATAAAGGTAAATTAAGTGGTTATGATAGAAAAATTAGCTCGGCTACATTTTTTGCATTTGATAAAGCGTTAGGAATGCAAGTAATGGCAAGGGGAGAAAATGGCTTTATGAGTGCTGAAGTTGAGCGTATGCCAAGATGGCTGAAAGATTATGTCAAATTAAATGCTTATGATAAACCATTAAGCCAAAGAAGTGCTATTTTAGGAAGTGCTAATTATACTAAAACCTTATATAGTCTTAATAGTGGATTTTTTAGTAGTAATAAAAAAGCTGAAGAAAAACAAGCTGATGAATTTATGAGAAAGATAAGAGAGTTAATGGGTTTAGAAAATCCAAATAAAAACATTAGCGAATTAAATTATGATGAGTTTTTAAAACTAGCTTTTAGTTTTAGCCAAAATAAAGTATCTAATATAAGATTGTTTGACATAAAAGTTTAGATTATTTTAGAAATTTTATTGCAAAAGTTATAAGATATTTTGATTTTTGAAAAGATTTTCTTATCTTAAATTCTTAAAACTAAATAGAATTTAAAATAAGAATAAAAAGCGAATTAGGAATAATCCTAATTCAAAATTATTAAAGTTTGCCGCCTTCTACAACAACGCTTTCTTTATCAATATCAGTTCCATAAACAGGTGCTAGAGTTTCATCATAATTTTTGTGGAAGAATTGTTCTTCGCCTAGTTTTACTATCTCATTATTTAGCCATTCTAAAAGCTCTTTATTGCCTTTTTTAACAGCAGGTGCTATTACATCAATATCTCCTAATTCACTAATACCTACTACAAAATCAGGATTGTTTTTAACCCAAGCAAAAAGCAAGGTATTATCGTGTGCTAGTGCAGCACCTCTGCCATCTAATAATGCTCCAAAAGTTTCAGTATTTTGGTCGTATTTTGCTAGATTTACTCCGTTTTTATTTTTTGTAAAATACGCATCAGCAGTTGTGCCTTTATTTACGATTAGAGTTTTTCCATCTAGTTCTTTAATGTCTTTAATCTCTGCATTTTTAGGACTTGCAATGCCTAATGAAACTTTCATATAAGGTAATGCAAAATCAACAACTCTTGCTCTTTCAGGTGTTTTTGTAAAATTAGCTAAAATAATATCAACTTTATCAGATTGTAAAAACTCAACCCTACTAGCAGCCTCAACAGGAACTAAGGTTAATTTATCTTCACTACCTAATAAATCTTTAGCAATTCTTTTTGCAAAATAAATATCATAGCCTTGGAATTTGCCTTCTTTATCAACAAAGCCAAATGGTGGTTTATCAGCAAAAACACCTATTTTAATATTATCGCTAGTTTTAATCTCTTCAATATTTCTAGCATTAGCAAAACAGGTTAGTAAAGCCCCTGCAACAAGTGATAAAATAACTTTTTTCATAATTTCTCCTTTAAATAAAATCGCTTGTAATTAAAACGCAAAAAAATTAATAAAAGATAATTTTAATCCTTTTTAAATTCAAACATATTTAAAAATTGCTTAGCTCTATTAGTTTGCGGATTTGTAAAAAACTCTTCAGGACTTGTAATTTCAACGATTTTGCCACTATCCATAAAAATAATTTTATCAGCTACAGCTCTAGCAAATGCCATTTCGTGAGTTACTATTAGCATTGTTTTTTCTTCTTTTGCAAGATTTAATAATACATCTAAAACTTCTCTTACTATTTCAGGATCAAGCGCAGCCGTAACTTCATCAAAAAGCATAATTTCAGGATTCATACATAAAGCTCTAACTATTGCAATTCTTTGTTTTTGACCGCCACTTAGCTCTTTTGGATAGGCGTTTTGTTTATGCTCTAAACCAACTTTTTGCAATAAATCTAGGGCTTGTTTTAAAACTTCATCTTTTTTACGCTTTTGAACTTTCATAGGAGCTAATAAGATATTTTCAAGCACATTTAAATGGTCAAACAATTCATAGCTTTGAAACACCATTCCAACATATTTTCTAATCTCTTGCCAGTTTTTATAATCTTTAGTAATTATTTCATTTTTTATATAAATATTTCCACTAGCTATATTTTCAAGTCCGTTAATACACCTTAAGGTTGTGCTTTTCCCACAGCCACTAGGCCCTACTAAAACAACAACTTCGCCTTTATTAACTTCAAAAGAAATATCCTTTAAAGCGTGGTTATTGCCGTAAAATTTATTAATATTTTCAAGTTTTAAAATACTCATTAACTCCACCTTTTTTCTAGTATTTTTGATATTTTTGATAAGGGATAACAAATTATAAAATATATAAAAAATATAATTGTATAAATATATAAAGGTGCTAGATTGCTAATAAATAATGTAACTTCTTTTAATTGATTACCTATTGCTAAAATATCTACAACACCTATTAAATAAGCTACTGAAGTAGTCTTAATCATACGGCTTAAAAGATTTATTACATTAGGAATTAATCTTTTTAATGCAAGTGGCAAAATAATATATCTATACATTTGGTATTTGCTAAGTGCAAGTGCGATTGAGCTTTCAAATTGGTGTTTAGGAATACTTGTTATTGCACCCCTTACTAAATCCATCATCTCAAACATACCCCAAATCACAAATACAATAATAGTAGCACTAATAGCATCTATACTAAGCCAACTTGACATTCCAAAATATATTAAAAATAGCCAAACGATAATAGGCATAAATCTTATAATTTCAAGAATTATTTTTAGAATATAAAAAATAATTTTATTTCCTAAACTCATAAAAACGCCTAAAACAAGCCCACCTATAATTGAGAAAAATATAGATACAAAAGATATAAATAAAGTAACTTTTAAGCCTTCATAAAGCCTTGAATAAATTGATAAATCAAATAATATTTCACTCATTTTCTAATCCTTGCTTCAAACCAAGTTAAAAATAATGAAAGCGGTAAAATCATTATAAAATAAGCAACACAAAGCATAAATAAAGCTTCATTAGTTACATAATAAAGTCCTATTATATCTTTTGCTGTATAGACTAAATCAGCTAGAGCTATTACACTTACTACTGATGTTTCTTTTAACAAAAATATTATATTTGCATTAATACTAGCTATAGAAACTCTAAGTGACAATGGCAATAATATGTAGTATAAAACTTGATTTTTGCTTAACGCTAGAGCATATCCTGCTTCTATTTGGTGCTTATTAATAGCATTTAAACCTGATTTTAAACTCTCAGCCATATATCCACCACCTAAAAATGCAAGTCCAATTACTCCACAAGTAAAGGCTTCAAGTTTAATTCCAAGCTTTGGCATTGCATAATATAAGAAAAACAAATGAATTAAAAGCGGGGTATTTCTTGAAAGCTCTATATAAGCATTACAAATTAGTTTTAAAAACCTTAGTTTATGTAGTTCAACCCACATACAAAATAGCCCTATTAAAAATGATAAAACTATGCCATAAAATGCAAGTTTTATAGTAAGGATTAATGCGTCTATGTAAAGTGGATAAAACTCTTTTATAACTTCAAAATCCATCTAAGCTCCTAGCTAAAATAAAAACGGGTTAAATATATCTTTTTTTGATAAATAATATTTGTAATTTTATTTTCAAATTCTTTTAATTTTGTTACAAAAATTATTAATAAATATGTGTTTATATTAAATAATTTTATTCAAATAAATTAACTTGATTTTGAGATAAATAATTTAAAGAAATCTTTAAGAATGCTAATTTATAATCAGCCTTTTAATTTTGGCTAAGTTTTAGCTATACAAAGGATTTTTATGAAAACTTCAAATTTTGGTGCAGAACTTGCACACTTTCATCAAAACTACCTAAGCAAATTCTATAGCAATACTAAAGCGGTTATGGTTTTAAGCATAATGGCAACTTTATATTTTGCTATTTTTGGTGGTGTTTTTGCAGTAACAGGCGAATTTACTCGTATCGGTGGGGAAATTCTTGAGCTTTTTGGAATGGATTTAAGTTCGTATTCATATTATCAAAAGCAAAATCTAAACGGAACTATGCTAACTCGTGTTGATGGGGTTATGATTATTGGACTTATAATTGGTTGTTTATTAGCTGCTAGCGTTGCTAATAAAGTGTATTTTAGAAAAATAGCTTCTAAGACTAGATTTTTTCAAGCATTAATTGGCGGAATATTAGCAGGATTTGGTGCTAGACTTGCTTGGGGATGCAATTTGGCTAACTTTTTTACAGGTCTTCCTTATTTTTCTTTACATACTTGGGTTTTTGCTATTTTTATGTGTCTTGGGGTTGCAGCGGCTATTTTGGTGCTAAAAATTAAGATTTTTGCTCCTAGATATGAGATGATTAAAACAAATACTCCGCAATTAAAAATAGATAAGAATTTAGAACAAAAAAACAAAATTATTTTATTTCTTAGTGTGATTGCTTTTTTTGTATTCTTTGCATATTTAGCTAGTAATGATACTAAAAATCTTCCTACAGCATTGATATTTGGAGTGATTTTTGGCTGGTTGATACAAAAAGGACAGATTTGCTTTACTTCTTGTTTTAGGGATTTATTTTTATTTAAAAGATATAGCTTTTCTTTAGCTTTATTTGTATCAATGTTAGTTGCTAGTATTTTCGTATTTGCATTATTAAATAAAGGCGGATACAACTCTAAAGTTTTAGAAATATCTCTTGGGCTTTGCACTGGAGCATTTATATTTGGCTTTGGTATAGTGTTTGCAGGTGGTTGTGAATGTGGATTTTTATATCGTGCAGTAGAAGGGCAAACTCATTTTATAGTAGTTGGTATTGGAAATATAATAGGAACTATGCTAATTGCTTTAAATTATGATTTATTGCCTAAGTGGTTTTTGAGTGGAGAAAAAATCAAATTAAGCGGATATAGTGGTCTTGGCATTAATATAGCTTTATTTTTAATAAGCATTGCTTTAATATTATTTTATGCAAGGAGAAAAAATGAAAATTGATTATTCTATTTCTTTATTAGGCGAACCTTGTCCTTATCCTGCAATTGTTGCTAATGAAGTAATTCACAAGTTAAAAAGTGGTGAAGTATTAGAAATAATTAGCGATTGTCCGCAAAGTATTAATGGAATTCCACCTGATATGAAAGCTTTAGGTCATAGTTGCGAAGTAGTGCAAAATGGCTCTATTTTAGGCTTTTATATCACTAAAAAATAAGTTTAGAATTTAAAACAGAAGTTTTAAATTCTAATTAACTTAAATCTTAAAATATAAACTAGACTTGCAAGTAAGCAAAAAACGCTTATTATGCAAGCTAGTGCAAAACTCGTATTAGCATTCATAGCACCGACTAAAAACGCTGCAAATCCTGCGAACATAAATTGCATAGCTCCAAGTATTGCTGAAGCACTACCTGAATATTTTTTAGATTTTTGCATAGCTTTTGTAACTAGATTTGGTGTTATAAAGCCTAGCATACATAAAGTTAAGAATAAAAATAAAGTAAAAGTATAAAAATTATTTGATAAAAGTATTAAGCAAAATGAATTAATTATCATTGTTATACAAGCTATAAAAATTACTTTTGATATACCAAATTTAGAAGTAAAATATACATTTAATCTAGCTGTTATCATAAATCCTAAAGAATTTATCCCAAATATTAATCCATATTCTTGTAAGCTGATATTAAAAACATTGGTAAAAACAAAACTTGAGCCACTAATATAAGCAAATAAAGTGCTCATAATTAAACTTGAGCTAATTACATAAATTAAAAAACTTTTATTAGTTAAAACACTTTTATATGCTTTATAAATATTTGAAAATGAAAAAGGAATTTGATTTTTGTTGCTTTCTTTTATATAAAAAATACTTAAAAATAATAATAAAATTCCAAGACAAAATAAAGTAATAAAAATGCTTTGCCAAGAAAAGTATTTAAGCAAAAGCCCACCAATGCTAGGAGAAATCATAGGAGCTATGCTAGAACTAATCATCATTAATGAAAATACAGCCACTGCTTTTTGCTTAGAAAAACAATCATTTACAATAGCTCTAGCAATCACAACCCCAGCACATCCACCAAGTGCTTGCATAAATCTTAAAGCAATAAAAGTATAAATATTATCAACTAAAAAACATAAAAAGCTAGATATTATAAATATGAAAAGTCCTATAATTAATGGGATTTTTCTACCATAAATATCGCTAATTGGTCCATATAATAATTGTCCTAATGCAAAGGCTATAAAAAAACTAGCAATGCTTAATTGAGTATAAAACTCACTTGTATTAAAACTATGCTGAACTAAGCTTAATGCGGGTAAATACATATCAGTTGCAAGTGGGGCAATAGCACTTAAAAATGCCAATATTAAAATAAAAAATTTTTCTTTCATCTATACTCCTAAAAAATATGATATTGTCTTAATTTGGCAAATGAAGTTTTATGCAAGGAAAATTACCTTGCATAAATTATTAATGTTGATGATGATTGATTGCTTCTGGATATTTATAGCCTTTTTTCTCTAAATATTCTTGCATAAATTTAATTTCAATTTCTTGAGCTTTTATAATATCATTAGCTAATTTTTTGATATTTTCATCTTCTCCATATTTTAAAACGATTTTAGCCATATCAACAGCACCAATGTGATGAGGTAGCATACCTGCTACAAATGCTATATCAGGGTCGTTTTCATTCATACCCGCTTGCATTTTAGAGTGCATTTTCATCATACTTTCATTTAGTTCTTTTTTCATATCGTTTAATTCTTGAGGACTTAAATCTTTAGCAAATAAACTAAATGCACCTAAGCATAAACATAAAAAAATTTTTTTCATAAAATACTCCTTGTTTTAAATAAAGATATATTTTATTAATTAGTAATTTCTATTAAGTAAATTATTTAGATTTTACATTAATTAAGACTATTTCGCTACTTGCATTAAACCTAGCTACTATGCCCCAAAATCCCGCTCCACTTGTTACATACATTTTGCTATTTTTTACATTATATAAACCTTTTAAATATCCTTGCTCAAGTTTAACAGCTAGGCTAAAAGGAAAGATTTGTCCTGCGTGAGTATGTCCAGCTAGGATTAAATCATAAGGGCTAACATCGTATTTTTTAACAAATTTTGGCTGATGGGTTAGTAAGATATTAAACTTATCTAATTTAGGCCTTAATTTGCTAATATCAGGCTCAAAAGTCTTAAGCTTTAGCCCCATCAAATCATTTACACCTGATATTACAAAATCATCAAATTCTATGCTTTTATTATCTAAAAAATGCAATTTATATTTTTTTAATTCCTTAGCGATACTGCCTACTCCGTGATAATATTCGTGATTTCCTAAGACATAAAATGTGCCATAGGTTGATTTTAGTTCATTTAGATAATTAAGGTTTTTGACATTATTAATACCTGTATCTACTAAATCTCCTACGATTACTACTAAATCAGGATTTAAAGAATTAATTTTATTAATTATATTTATAAAAAACTCATCATTTAAATTCTTTTTTAGATGAATATCAGCTATCATTGCGATTTTTAAATCTTTTTTTAGTTTATCTTCGTTTAGATTTATTTCTTTGATTTTAGGGACTTTTATTGCGTTTTTTGATACCTTATAAAAAAATACAAAAGCTATGAAAATAAATATATACTCATAATTTAAAATATTTATATCTTTTAAATAATAAATAAGTATAAAAAATATAGGAAAAAAATTTAATATCTCCCATATATCAATTGCTTTTGCAAAATGTTCTTCATAGACGATTTTTGTCTTGATATAATAAAAACTCATAATTATAAAAAACACAATAGTTGAAGCAATTAAAATTATAAAAGAATAATATAAAAGCTCTTTAATTAAGTTTTCTTGAGTAATTAAGCTTACTTCAAACGCAAAAATAATACTATAAAAAGCCACAATTATTTTTCTAAATTTATTAAAAGTATTATTTTTAATAGTTCTTAAAAGCATATTTGCATTAGCGAAAAATACCAATAAAAAATATAAAATACCAAGTAATATAGCCATAATTAGTCCTTATTAGAATTTAAATTAGGAATTTCAAACTGCAATTCATCAGCAAATAGATTTCTCATACCAAAAATCCTACTTAATATTACATCTTGTTCTTTTACACTTGAGAGATTTTTGCCTGCATCTATTGTGGTTATTGCTACTTTTCCAACGATAATTCTACTCTCAACTCCACGCTCATAATTTTTAATCCCCCATAAATTATGCAATATATAGATTTTGTTATCAAATTCTCCTAAATATAAAACTATATGACCTTTTAGAGCTAGCAAGGTTGCAAAAGGTATTGCATTGCTTTTAATATAATTATATTTTTGTTTATTACTAAGTTTTGAGATATTAAAAAATATTTTTCTATTTAAATAATCTTTTTGATAGATTTGATCTTGCGAATTTCTAGCTAGAAAAACTCCAAATGTGCCAAATACATCTTTTAAAAAAGCAGAGCAATCTCTATCGCCGTTTAATCCGCCCCAGCCATAGTTTTGTCCTATTAATTCATTTGCGATTTTTTTTAAATCAACGCTAGAAAAACTATCTCCAAGCTTGAAAAAATCTTCTTTTTTGACCTTTATTTCAATAAGTTTTGCGTTATTGTTTAAATCCTTTTTAAAAACTCTTATAGTATAAAAATTAGCACTTTCTTTACTTAATGCCAAAGGCATTCCAATTCTTGCGTATTCTATGAAGTCTTCATTTTTATCTATTAATGCAATTTTATCTTTTTTAGGCATTATGAAGTCTTTTGATGATTTATAAATATTTAAATCTTCATCACTAATAAATGCAATATTTTTATTTTCTATAAAGCCAACTACTACGCTATTATAAATAAAACTCCAGCCAAAATCCTTGCTAAAATGAGAGATTTTAACAGGAGTATATGCGTAGATAAATGAGTTTTGCAAATAATCAAACGGATAGCCTTCGCCTGCTAATTTAGGATTTTTAAATCTTGGTTTTTTAGTAGGTAATAATCTTAAATTACTTGAATGAATAATGATTGCATTTTTTGAAATTTTGTTTAAATTATCAAAATCAGCATTATCTACTATATTTTGCATTAATTTTTGAGAATTTAATTGATAATTTTCTCCATAACCTGTGTCTTTTAAAATATCATTTGCAATATTTTTCATATTGATATTGGTTTTATCAATTCCCCACACATAAAATAGGTTTTTTAAATAATTTTCTTTTAATTTTTGCGATACTTCTTTAGTGATATAAAACTTATTGCTCTCATAATTATTTAAATCTTGAGATGGAAGAGCAAAATAATTTTTACTGCAAGAAGTAAAAATTACAACACAAATAATTAAAATAATATTTTTCATCATTCAAATCTAATTAAAATTGCACCTATAAATTTATTATCTTCGTAAGCTTCAACTCTATAAATCTTACCTGCTTTATCAATTGAGTATTGTTTTTGCATATTTTTAAGGCTTAGTTTTATACTATCTTCACTATCTTTTGCGTTATAGCCTATGACATTTATCCTTACTTTATCGTGTTTTTTAACTAAAAAATAATTTTTTACTTCAATCATTTTTGCAAAATTAGTTGTGATTTCTTTATCATCAACAATCAAATTTAACTTATCAATAATATCGCTATATTCAACATTTTTTTCTAAATACAAATTAGTTTGAAAGCGATTGCCGTATTGAATACTAAAGCCATTATCTTGATTGTTTTTAAAAATCGCAGTTAATTCATTGCTAGCTTTATAAGTAAATGGCAATTTTATTGGAATAAATCTTATTTTTTCTCTTGGTTTTTGAAGACTTAATAAAAAGCGGTTTTCAATTTTGATTAAAATCGGTTTTTCAATAGCTTCTCTTACTGCATTAGGCTTTAATTCAAATTCTCGCTCAAATTCAACTCCAGCAGCCTTTAAATAGCTCTCAATTGCTAGTAAATGATAATATGCTCTTTCGTGAGTTAATAGATTTTTGCTAGCTTCGTTTGCATAGGCGGCTTTGCCTTGAGTAATTGCATAATAAGTTAGGCTTTTTAGCATTTCTTCATCGCCATTTGCTGTGTTTGTGTTTTTTAAATGATAGCTATGTAATTTGTGTAATAAATTATTATTTATACTTTCACAAGCCTTACTTGCGATTTCATTTAAATTCCCGTATTTTGCGTCAATTTGCTCTTGGTCAATTATGCAAGAATTTCCCCATTTTTTAGGATTTTTATCCTTATTTATGTAATTTGGAGAATAATATCCACTACCATCGTGAAGATTTATTATGAGTTTTACTTCAGGTAAAGTTATTATTTTTTTAATTAATTCAATAGTGTAATAATCAGGGTCATCTTCGCTAAGTTCTGCGAATTTGCGATTTAAATCTCCAAATTCTCCACGACTTCTAGCAATTATTGAATCAAATGCAAGATTTGGCACGACAATTACTTTTCCTTTAGTGATTTTATAATCCGTGATTAATAAGCTAGCAGCGTGAAAACCACCTGGCTCATCTCCTTGAATACCGCCAAAAATCAAAACGGTATTATCACAAACTTTTTCACATTCTCCTAAAGTATTTATAGTAAAATTTAAAGCAAATAAATTAAGACTTAAAAATGTTAAAAATATCTTAAGCATTCAAAAACTCTCTTACCATTTTATCTACACTAAACACATCATCAATAGTATTTATTTTACTATCAGCAAATTTATCTAAAGCCTTAAATACTGCGTCGCTAATATCATAGAATTTACATTCATCTTTTAAATATTTATATACAAATTCTTCATTAGCAGCATTGATAATAACACCTAAATCAGGATTATTTAATAGCTCATCTTTTAGCCTAAAAATAGGGTATTTATTAGGATTTATCTCAAAGAATTCTAATTTAGCAAGTTTTAAAATATCAAAATATTCACAAGCAGCAAAATCACTCTCACCTAAGAGTGCATTTGCAATGCTAAGCTTCATATCAGGCACACTAAAATAAGCACTCATTGAGCCATTTATACTTTCACAAAAAGCGTGAATACTTGAGCTTGGCTCTATGATTGCATCTAATTCTAAATTAGGGTATAAATGTTTTGCTTCTATTAATTCATAAAGCTTATTTGTCATTGTTGCACTATCTATTGTGATTTTTGCTCCCATATCCCAATTAGGGTGTTTTAAGGCTTCGTTTGCTTTTAGATTTGCAACTTCATTGTATTTAAAAAATGCCCCACCACTAGCAGTAATTGTGAGTTTTTTAGGGTGTTTAATACCTCTTAAAAGTGCTGCTAATGCACTATGTTCGCTATCAATAGGAGAGATATTAAAAGTATCAAGAAATTTTCCAGCTACAACCAAGCTTTCTTTATTTGCTAAAAAGAGTTTTTTATCTAATTCTTGAGTTTGTAAAGATATTTTAAGCCCTGCAAATCCTACTATTGCATTGATAATTCCATCACTTTTTAAATCTTGCATTATAAATGCAGCGTCTTTTATTGAATATTTATTAGAATGATTGACTTTATCTAGTATTTCATCACTTGCTAAGACTATTTTAGGATTAAACATTTTTATTTGTTCGTTTAATAATTCATAGTTTTTATAAGCACTAATGCACTCTAATTTAATATCAGCTTGTTTTATTATTTTTAAAGCATTAACACCGATTGAACCAGTTGAGCCAAATACACTTATAATTTCAGGTTTTGTTGGATTTATAGTAAAGCTCATAAGAATACCACCATAATAATACTAGCAAAAATCAAAGCATCAACTCTATCTAATACTCCGCCATGTCCAGGGAAAAGCTCCCCACTATCTTTAACCTTAGCTAAGCGTTTTAAATAGCTTTCAAATAAATCTCCAAATACAGCAAAAAACGCCATTAAAAATGATAAAAATAAAACTCCAAAAAAGCCAATTTCACTATAAACAAAACTAGCATAAATGCTTGAAATTATTGTGCTAATGATAATTCCGCCGATTACTCCTTCTAAAGTCTTATTAGGAGAACTTGGACTAAAGCTAGTTTTTCCATATTTTTTACCTACAAAATAAGCAAAACTATCACATAAAACAACGCTTAAAAGCAACCAAATAAAGCCACTTAATTCAAATCTAATATAAGTTTCAAAAATAAAGCTAATTCCAATTCCTGCATAAATAAATGGTAGAATTTCTTTTAAATCTCCTTGTTTGTATGCTAAAAAAGAAGCAAGAACTAAAATAGCAAAAATCATAGAAACCACAGGCATTTGAGTATAAATTCCTAATATCAATCCTAAGGCTAAAATTAAATAATTATTTTTAGTATCAAATAATTTACAAGCTTCAAAATATCCAATGCCACTAGCTAATAAAAATATTATTAGCCATAAATAATAAGAATTTATCGCTAGAAAAATTACTGCAATTATTGCAAAAATTAAGCCTGTTTTTATTTTTTCATTCAACATAAATACTCCTTAAACAAGTTTATCAAAAAGCCTATCGCTTTCTTTTATTTCTTCAATTTCTTCATCTTCTTCTATCGTAACACCGAAAAAATTAGCTCTTTTATGCTCTTTTTTAGGGCGTTCTTCTTGATATGATTTTTCATCATCAAGATTTGTGTTTGTTTTTGAGCTTTCGCTACTTTCTTCTATTACATTAACTTCTGGCGTAACTAAAGTAATTTGCTCATCAGCAAACATTTTTGCATTATGTTTTGCGTGATTATCAATCGCTACGCCTTGATTTTGATTTATATAATTTATATTTCCAATATTATTTACACTCATAAAAAAACCTTTATAGTATCGTAATTAACATAATTAACGAATGCTTTTTCAATAATTTTTACATTTGCTCTTTTTGTAAAATCTACTAAAAAATTACCTTCTTTTTTACCAGAATAACAAGCACAAAGACTTGCAGCATGATAGATTAAATCTATATCATAGCTTTTTTTGTTGCTTGAAATTATTACATGAGAGCCTTTTAAATCCTTTAAATGAAACCATAAATCATCTTTTTTGCTATTTTTTAGCAAATATTCATTAGCGTTTTCATTAAGTCCTACGCTAATTTTGTAATCATTTACATAAAAATTTAATATGTTTGGATTTTGCTGGGTTTTGCCTTTTTTATTGTTTTTTGCGAATAATGAGCGTAAAAATACTTCATCTTTTGTGCAAATTATTGCTTGTTTTAGGCTATTTAAAGCATTTATTTTTTCGTTTAGATTATCTTTTTCTATGCTTATATTTTTTGCTTTTTGGCTTAATTTTTTAGCGTTTTTATAAATATTATTTAGCTCATATTTTGCAGAGTTGATTAAAGAATATTTATAAATTCCTATTTCAAATTCTCTTTCGTAATCTTTGATTTTATATAAGTTTTCTTTTAGTGCATCGCCTTTTGCGTATTCATAAAGTGCTTTTTTGTTTAGCAATTCTTCATCTTCTAAAGAATTTATTAAAAGCTCTAATTTTTCAATTTTTTTATCATTTTCCATTATTTTTTGAGCCTTTAATGAGTTTAATTTCTCGTTTTGAAGACTTGCAAAAATATTTGCGAAATAAATTTTAAAATCTTCAATTTTTATATTTTTTTCAGTGATTTTTGTAGGTTCTAAATCTATGTAAGGTTCATTTTGTAAAATATCTCTAAGGTTGTTTTTGCCGTATCTTAAGGCACTTATTATATTTCTTTTATCATCTAAGATTAGTGCATTTGTAAATTTTCCTGAAAACTCAAGTATTAAATAAAATTCCATTTTTTTATAAGCGTGAGCTAAGGCTAGTTTAAACTCTAAAATCCTATTATTTATAGGCACTTTAATATCTAAAATACTTGCGTTAAAAAGCATTTTTTTAAGTTGTAAATCAAATGGACTAGTATAATCTTTAGCATATAAATTACCACTATAAATTGCACTTTTGCCCTTGGTTAAATCAAAATATAATTTATCTTTAAACTCAATACATAAGCAATTATCATTTATTCTATACGCACGATTTATCTTTTTATATTGCTTTAAATAATCTTTAATTTGCACTAAATCATAATAATTCATTTTTAATCCTTTTATTAATTTTAACGGCTAAAATTAATAAAATTAGAAAAAAAGGGAAATCTATGACTTTAACAGAACAAATATTTGCTCATCATATAGGAAAAGAAGTAAAAGCAGGTGAGATTATTGATTGTCCTATTGATATGGTAATAGGAAATGATATTACAACTCCAATTTCTATTAAACAATTTAAAAAAAGTGGTGCTACAAAATTAGCTAATCCTGATGGCTTTGCAATTGTGCTTGACCACTATATTCCTGCAAAAGATATTCTAAGTGCAAATCAAGCAAAAATTAGTAGAGATTTTGCAAAAGAACATAATTTAAAATATCTTTTTGATGAAAAAAATATGGGTATTGAACACGCACTTTTACCTGAAAATGGACTGATTAGTCCAGGTGATGTGATAATTGGTGCAGATAGTCATACCTGTACGCACGGAGCTTTAGGAGCATTTGCTACTGGAATGGGAAGCACTGATTTAGCGTATGCAATGATAACAGGTAAAAACTGGTTTAAAGTGCCAAGTGCTATTAAAGTGCAGTTTCGTGGAAAATTAAAGCCTTGGGTTTATGGAAAAGATTTAATTTTAGAAATTATTAGAATTTTAGGCGTTGATGGGGCTTTATATAAATCATTAGAGTTTTTTGGAATTGAAGAGCTTGATATGGATAGCCGTTTTAGTTTATGTAATATGGCGATTGAAGCAGGTGCAAAGAATGGAATTTGTGCTGTTGATAATGTTACAAGAGAGTTTTTAAACTCGGTTAATTTAAAGAGAAAAGGCGTTGAGTTTAGCCACTTGCCAAATGCTGTTTATGAAAGAGTAATTGAGATTGATTTAGACAAGCTTGACCCTGTTGTAGCATATCCGTTCTTACCAAGTAATGGTAAAAGTATAAAACAAGCTGTAAGTGAAAAGGTAAAAATTGACCAAGCATTTGTAGGCTCATGCACAAATGGAAGGCTAAGTGATTTAAGAATTGCAGCGAGTATTTTAAAAGATAAAAAAGTTCATTCAGATGTAAGAATGATAATTACTCCAGCTACAACTAAAATTGCTTTACAAGCTCAAAAAGAAGGCTTAATGGATATATTTGCTAGTGCTGGTGCAGTTGTAAGTAATCCAACTTGTGGTGCTTGTTTAGGTGGGTATATGGGGATTTTAGCTGATGGAGAGCGTTGTATATCAACTACGAATAGAAATTTCGTAGGTCGTATGGGTGCGAGAACTTCAGAAGTTTATCTTGCAAATAGTGCAATTGCGGCTGCTAGTGCAATTAAAGGATATATTTGTTCTCCTGATGAGCTTTAAAAATAGCGTTTGCCTAATTTTAGGTGGTGGAAAATCAAGTAGAATAGGGCAAGATAAGGCTAATTTACGCTTTATTTATAAAAAGCGTGAAATTAGCCTGATTAATTATTTATATGAAAAATTACAGCCTTTATTTAATGAAATATATTTTTGTGCTAAGGCTAAGCCAAGTGATTTAAAATGTAAATTTTTAAAAGATAATTATGAATATTTTCATCCGATTAATGGCTTAAAGACTTTTACAAATATTAAAATTCCTAATTCAAATTCTGTTTTTGTAATTGCAGTTGATTTTGTAAAAATTAATAAAAGCTCTATAAAAAGACTTTTTTATAAACATAAAAGATATAAAAGTTCAGTAGTTGCAAAAAGTATCAAAACTCATTTTTTATGTGGTTTTTATAAGATGAGCGATTTAAAATATTTAGATGAATTAGATGAAAATTGCAAAATCAAAGATTTTTTTATAAAGTCAGGTGCAATTACTTTAAGCTTTAAAAATGATAATGCTTTTTTAAATATGAATACAAAAAGTGATTTTGAAAAGTTTATTAAAAGTTACAGATATTAAACATTTTATGCTATAACTAAGCCTTTTTTATGGAGAGTTTGGCCTACTGGTGTAGCCCTAAGACTTCAAATCTTGTGGTGGGGTAGTTGACTATTCTGCGGGGGGTTCGATTCCTTCACTCTCTAGCCAAGTTTTGGAATTTTAAATAATATTTTAGGTTTAAATTATAAAATATTTTTTGATTTATGGTTTTAGGAAAAATAAGTTGAAAGAGATTAGAAGAGTTGATAATTTTGAATATATAATAAAAGTTACCGTTGTTATTATTGGCTTAGTTCATCTTATATATGCTGTTAGTTTTACTCTAACGGGGCTATATTTCTTATTACCTTCTAGCTTAATTCAAATTATTATTTCTTTATTAGTAGCTTATGTAGTGTTGATAAGAAACAAGGGATATGCAATTGCTACTTTATATGCGCATTTAGATATATTATTTTCTTGTTGTTATTGCACTTATTATCTTGGATGGGGCTATGGTTTTACTATGATAATAGTTCTTTTATTATCATTAGCATATTTACAAAATTTCAATACTTTCTTAGTTCCAATAGGTATAGGACTTGTAGAAGCGACTGCTTTTTTTGTAATGCTTTATATTACAAAAGATACTCCAAATTATCCAAATCCTTATATGCCATATATAAATATAGCTAATTTTTTATTTATGGTAGTTACATTGCTAGTTTATATTTGGCTAAATGATAGAGAAAACGCCAAGATTATTAAGCAACTTGATGCTAGAAAAGAATTCTTACAATATAAAGCTGAAAATGATTATTTAACCACACTTTTAAATCGTCGTGCTATGAATGAGATATTAGATAATATGTTAGAAAAATTAAAAAATAAAGAAGTAAATTCTTTAGCATTAGCAATAGGAGATATTGATAATTTCAAGCATTTAAACGATACTTATGGTCATAATTTTGGAGATTTAGCTTTAAAAGAAGTTTCTAAAGTGTTTAAAAACGAATATGAAAACAATACAAATACTTATGTGGCTAGATGGGGTGGAGAAGAATTTTTGATACTATTTAGCAATTACTCTTACAATGATGTTTTAAATTCTTTAGAAAAAAGTAGAAAATCTATTGAAAAATTACAAATTAAAGATAATTTAAATGAAACTAGCGTTACTATTTCAATAGGTGTTAGTTATTCTATAAATTTAATTAATAAAGATGTATTAATAACAAAAGCAGATGCAGCACTTTATAGTGCAAAAGACTCTGGAAAAAATAGAGTAAAGTTAGTTAATTTAGGTTAGATATGGGAAGTTTTTTAGATCAAGATGATTTAGTTGTAGCAAAAAAAATTGCTAGATATATACTAATTATATTTTCAACATTATATTTTTTATTATCTATTTTAATGGGTTGGTTAGGTCATAACTATCCTATGTTTGTTAATTTGTTTTTAGCTTGTATATATTTGTATTCATTAAAAAAGTTAGATTTATTAGAAGTCAATAGTTTAGTATATACGGTGCATTTTGTTTGTATAGTTTATGCTATTTTTATGGTTCTTTATTTTGGTTGGAGTTTTGGAGCTCAATATTTTTTAATACCTTGTATAGCTTTTTGTTATGTAGGTCAATTTGAAAATAGAAAAATTATCTATACATTAGCAATTTTTGAGAGTATAGTTTTTGAATTATTGTATATATTTATGGAAGTTAATAAATATACCTTACAAAATCAATTATATGTGCTTGGATACAATATTAATGGCATATTTTATATTATTCATAGCTTATTTGCGTGTCTTACAATTATAATTGTTATGTATTTTTTAAAAATTAAAGTTTATAAAACAATTGAGACAAAAGAAAATGCAAATGAAGTTTTAAGTATTAATGCTTCTACAGACCCGCTTACATATTTGCTAAATCGTTGGGCTTTTATGGAAAAAATTCATTTAATTCAATATAAAAAGAATTTTCATTTTGCTTTAATAGATATAGATTTTTTTAAAAAAGTTAATGATACTTATGGGCATAGTGTTGGAGATGAAGTTTTAAGAGTAACCGCAAGTTGCATAAAGCTTAATTTTTCAAGATACACTGATATGATTGCTAGGTGGGGTGGGGAAGAATTCTTAGTATTTGCATTAGGTTGCAGTGAAGAAGAATTTTATGAAGCGTGTAATAATTTTAGAAAAGAGCTAAAAAATAATAAATTCTGTGCTGGCGATTTTACGATAAGTGCTAGTGTTGGTTGTTTGCATGTAAATGGCGATTTTTCATATAGTAATTTTGATAATTATATTAAAAAAGTTGATGAATTATTGTATATGGCAAAAAATAGCGGTAGAAATAGGATAGAAGCAAAGCGTATAGAAGATGAATGAATTTAGAAAGATAGATAATATAAGACAATTAGTAAAAATCACAATGATTTTACTAACAATAACCCATACTACTTATGGGAGTGTGTTTTATTTTCTAGGTCTTTATCCTATGGTTAATATTAAGTTTATTGAAGCTTTTATTGCTTTAGTAGCTACGATTTTTATTTTAAAAATTGACAAATATCATAATATTGCTGTTTATTTTACACATGCTTCTGTTTTGCTGTCTTGTTCAATTTGCACATATATTTTAGGGCAAGGATATGGTTTTTTAATAGTTATGATAGCACTTTTATCTCTTGGCTATGTTCATGACTTTAGCAGTTCTAAATATCCTTTGATTATTGGTATTTTTGAAATTATTTTATTTATAGTTACAATAATTATTACAAAAGATATTCCTGATTTTGAAAGCGAATATATGGTTTTTGTATATGTATTTAATGTTATAAATATTACTTCTGTAATTATTTTTTATTCATTTTATACGCATAGTATTGATGAGAATGAAAGTAAAATATTAGAAAAAGAAAGCATTAAATTACAAAATAAAGCTGATTATGATTATTTGACAAATATTTTAAATCGTCGTGCAATGAATGAAATTTTACATATATATCATAATTATTTTCAAAAAGACCAGATTCGTTCTATGGTAATTGTCTTAGGTGATATTGATAATTTTAAGAGTTTAAATGATGAGTGCGGTCATAATTTTGGAGATATTGTTCTTAAAAATACAGCAAAAATCATTAAAGATAAAATATCTAAAAGAGCTTCTAGTTATGTAGCTAGATGGGGTGGAGAAGAGTTTTTAATGCTATTAACAGGTCTTAGCATAGATGAAAGTGAAGAACTAATGAATGAGATTAGGGAAGATTTTGCTAACTATACTCATAAAGATGGTTATAATGCTAGGAAAACTACAATTACTTTTGGAATTTGTTATTCTTTAAGACTTGAAAGTATAGATTATATGCTATCTCAAGCTGATAATGCCTTATATAGTGGTAAAAAATCAGGTAAAAATAAAGTAGAAACTATAGTTTTAGGACAAATATGATAGATTTTGAAAAAAGAAAATATGAGCTAGTAGAAGTTTTACAAGCTGAAAAAATTATGAAAGGTATTTTAGTTTTTAATTTAGTATATGCTTTAATAATGATAATTAATGATATTCCTTATTTGTTTTTAACGTATTTTATGCTAGCTGGATTATTTTTAGTATCGTTGGTATTTGTTAAGAGTAATAATTTTAATGCTTGTATTTATGTTACTTTTTTTTCTTGTTTTGTTTTTTCTGCTAGCTCAATTTATTATCTTGGGTGGGGTTATGGGTTTGAATATTATATATTACCTATAATATCTTATTTTTATATAGGTATTTATAGGAAAAAATACATTATATATTTAATAGCGACTTTCGGACTTATTTATTATTTGGCAATGTATTATTTTTTTTGTGTGAATGATTATTCTTTAGATATACCTTTATATTTATTTAGCGATAGTTCTAAATTCTATTTTAATTGTTTTAATGGGATTGTAGTATCAACTATTTTCGTAATTGTATCAAGTGTTTTAAGAAAACAAATATATATTGAATTAGAAAATAGACAAAATATAAATAAAAAGCTTGATAAAAGTGCAAATTTTGATTATTTAACAAGACTTATGAATAGATGGTGTTTTATAGATAGTATTGAAGATTTAAATATTAAAAGTAAGGTAAGTATTGCTTTAATAGATGTTGATTATTTTAAAAAAGTAAATGATACTTACGGACATAGTGTGGGAGATGAAGTATTAAAAAATTGTGCAAATTTAATGAGAAAGCATTTTGGAGAATATACTGATTTGATTTGTAGATGGGGTGGAGAAGAATTTTTAATATTAGCTTATAACGTATCTGCTTTAGATTTTGAAAATGCTTGTGAGAATTTTAGAATAGAGTATTCAAATTCTACATTTTCTGTTGAAAGCTTAACTACTAGCGTTAGTATAGGTTTAGTTTTTATAGAAGATAATTTTGCTAATAATATTTTAGATGAATATATAACAAGAGTTGATAAGTGTTTATATGAGGCTAAAAATACAGGTAGAAATAAAATAATAAAAAATATAATTTAATTTAAGCAAAAATTAATTTTATTAGGATAATATACAGCTTTTATTTTTAGTGTGCGTTCATAGCTCAGCTGGATAGAGCAACGGCCTTCTAAGCCGTAGGTCAGAGGTTCGAATCCTCTTGGGCGTACCACTTAGCGGATGTGGTGAAATTGGCAGACACGCCAGACTTAGGATCTGGTGCAGCAATGCGTGGAGGTTCAAGTCCTCTCATCCGCACCACTTATCATCTTAGTTATACTTTTTCAATTATATTTTTAATATTTGTTACGAAAAGTTACATTAACACATAAAAGTGCTAATTTTCTTTGCTTAAAATCTGATTTTATTGTAACATAAGTCCTTTCATTTTATCAAAAAGGAGCCTTAATGGTAGAAAACCAGCAAATCAAACGAAATGGATTTGAAAAAATCTTACACAAAATTGAAGTATTAGGAAACAAATTACCTGATATTACAATTCTTTTTTTAATTGCATTTTTTATTGTGATGATTTTAAGTTTTGCATTAAGTTTTATTGACTTTTCTTATATTCATCCAGTTAGTCACGAAAAAATTGTAGTTAAAAATATGTTTGAAATTCATAATTTAACTGAATTAATAGTTAGATTAGGCGTTAATTTTATAACTTTTCCTGCTTTACAATTAGTTTTAGTTGCTACTTTAGGAGTTAGTATTGCAGAAGGCAGTGGTTATATTAGAGCATTACTAATTAAAATGATAGGAATAGTTCCAAAAAGCATTGTTGTTCCTGTGGTTATATTAATTTCTATATTTTGTCATATAGTATCAGATAGTGCTTATGTATTTTTAATGCCAATTGCAGCTGCTATGTATTATAGTGCAGGTCGCCATCCAATAGCTGGAATTACTACTTCATTTGCTGCACTTGCAGGTGGGTTTAGTGCTAGTTATATTCCAAGTGTAGTTGATCCGTTAATGCAAGAATTTACTCAAAAAGCAGCAAGGACAATTGACCCTGAAATAAGCGTAAATGTATTGTGTAATTATTTTTTAAGTATTTTTTCAACCTTTAGCGTAATTGCTGCTTGTTGGTTTGTTAGCTCAAAAATTATTGAGCCTATGCTAAATAAAACTATGCCTATTGATAGTGATTGTAAAATCGCTCATTTAGAAAATGAGAAATTAAGCTCACAAGAAAATAAAGCTTATTGGGGAGCGACTTTAACATTTATATTTATGGCTTTATTATTATTTGTTGTATCAATCCCAGAGAATTCTGTTATGCGTGGTGCTAATGGCTCACTTACTAGTGCTGATGCAGCTTTAATGAAAGCTATTGTTCCATTAGTATTTTTATTCTTAGCAATTCCAGGATATGTATATGGAAAAATCAGTGGCTCTATAAAAACATCAAGTGATTTATCAAAAATGGCTGCTAGTAGTTTAAATACTCTTACTACCTTTATTGTATTTTGTTTTGTATGCGGGCAGTTTTTATATGTATTTAATACTTCAAATCTTTCAACTCTATTAGCAATTTCAGGAGCTGAATTATTAAAAAGTATGAATATGCCTTCAGTTTTTACAATTTTAGGAGTGATTATATTTACAAGCTTTTTAAATATTTTTGTTACATCAGCTACATCAAAATGGGCTATATTAAGCGTTATTTTTGTTCCTATGTTAATGTTACTTGGAATTAGCCCTGAACTTACTCAAGCAGCATATAGGACGAGTGATAGTGCAGTAAATGTTATGACACCTATGTTTCCATTTTACCCATTAGTGATTGGTTATTGTCAAAAATATTATAAAAAAACAGGAGTTGGAACACTTAGTTCATTAATGCTTCCATTTGGTATTGCTTTATGGATAGCTTTAGTTGGTAGTTTATTTATATTCTGGGCTTTAGGTCTTCCGTTAGGATTTGATACTACTTATGTTTATAATTTTAAAGGTTAGATATGTTGGTAGAAGACTTTATAAAATATGTAAAAATCTCATCTCAAAGCAACGCTAGTAAGAGTAATACTCCTACTAGCGAAGGGCAGTTGCAATTAGCGAAATTATTAAAAAGTGAGCTAGAGAATTTAGGACTTAGCGAAATTAAGCTAAATGATAATGGCATTTTAACCGCACTTTTAGCTGGTGATAAAACTAAGACTAGCTTAGGTTTTGTAGCTCATCTTGATACTATTGATGTTGGGCTTAGTCCTTGTGTAAATCCTAAGATTTTAAGATTTGAAGGCAAGGATTTAGATTTAGGTAAGGCAGTTTTAGAGATTTCTAAACACCCTGAAATTATGAAGTATTTAAATGAAGACATTATTTTTAGCGATGGCTCATCTGTTTTAGGGGCTGATAATAAGGCTGCAATTGCTGTTATTATGAACTTAATTAAAACTCTTAAAAATAGTGATATTAATCATCCTGATATATTTTTAGCTTTTGTGCCAGATGAAGAAATAGGGCTTTTAGGCTCAAAGCAGCTTAATTTAGATGATTTTAGGACAACTCATCCTTATACTATTGATTGTTGCGAGGTTGGAGAATTAATGTATGAGACATTTAATGCAGCAAGTGCAAAGCTTAATATAATAGGTGTATCAGCACACCCAATGAATGCTTATAAAATAATGCTAAATCCAACTTTATTAGCAAATGAGTTTATAAATCTTTTTGATAGATTACAAACCCCTGAAAACACTAAAGATAAAGATGGATATATTTGGATAAATGAAATGCACTCAAATCAAAACGAAGCTAGTGTGTGTTTAAATATAAGAGACCACGATAAAACTAAGTTTGAAGAGAAAAAAGAATACATTAAAACTTGCGTTGATTTTATGCAAAATAAATATAAAAAAGCTAGTTTTAAACTAGAAATGAGTGATACTTATTACAATCTAAAAGATGCTTTAAACGATGATAATAAAGATAGTTTAGATAAATTATATAAAGCTTTTGAATTATCAAATATTAAAGCAAATACAATTGCTATGCGTGGTGGGACTGATGGAAGTGCGTTGAGTGTAAAGGGTCTTTTTACCCCGAATTTTTTCACAGGAGCGCATAATTTTCATTCAAGATTTGAGTTTTTACCTGTTAAATCACTTGAAAAATCTTATGAAGTAGCACTTAATTTAGTAAAAATATATTCAAACTAGGAATTTTAATTCCTAGTTTTAAATTCTTAAAAACTATATCCTAAATTAACTCCGTATCTAATACCTTTAGCTATTACATCATTTGTATAACTTGCTTTAATTCCTGCATAAAAGCCGTCTAAATTGCGAGTAAATTTATAACCTAGCATAAGATTTGCTTCATAATTTAGTCTTTTTTGTTGCTCGTTAAATAATTTATCTCTTTTATTATCTAAATAAAATTTTGCAAAAGCACTAGCTTCAACAACTAATCCTTCATCAAAAATATTCATAGTGCTAGCTCCTAATTTGATTAAATTAGTATTAGCTACTAAATCTTTAGTATTAGTTTTGCTTTTGATTTTTTCATGACCTAAGCCACCTAAGATATTAAAGCCTGATTTAACTCCTACATTATTATTAAAAAATCCAATACCACCCAATACATTAACAGCAGTATAAGTGCTTGAAATTTTGCCACTTTCTATATTATTTTTATATTCTGAATCAAAGTCGTGAATGCTTAAATCTGCACCAAAAACAAAATCATTATCATAATTACTAAGTTTATAAGAATTTATAAAAATTCTTCCTTGATAAATACCATTATCGCTTAAATTAAGCCCGTAATCTTTAGCTTTTCCTACCATAAAATCAGCACCTACGAAGTTTTGTGCGTTTAGGCTGATTACACATATTAGTGTTGATAAAATTTTTTTCATATTATCTCCTTTTTAAAAAATGTTAATTCTATATTTGTATTTTTATATTTTAGTAATTTATAAATTATGACAATATATAGGCTTTTTGATATTAGAAATAAGTTGTCCGTTATTATTTTTAGGAATTGTTGTAAAACCTACATTATTTATTACAATACATATTGAGTTATTTTGGTCTATATTAGTTGATTTGCTTAGTCTAATAATATATGAATTAGCTTTTATTAGATTATAAGTTTTTGATTTATTAGTATATGAACTTGCAAATAATTCTCCTAATTCATTTACCATTATTCTATGAGTTTTTTTGTATTTATTATTTAGATTATAAAATACATCAATTTTAGTTATACCAAAGCTTTTTGTAAGATTTGTCCTTGTTGTAAGCAAATTATCATCTACGCTTATTCCTGCATATCTAGCTCCAATCAGTTTTGTTTTGTCAAATAAATCTTTTGCTAATTCATTTGCATCTGGATTTGATGAGCTAGAACCTATGCTATCGCTAAAAATACTATATCCAAATTCTTGATGATTGCATTTATATTTGTTATATGAAGTTTTTGTATTTGCTACACAATGAAAATATATTTGCCAATATGATTTATCGTAATTTGTCGTATAATCATATACATCGTAATTTAGTGCTAAATCACGAAGTATATAAATATCTTGAGATAAACTCCTAGCTGCTAGGATTAAAGAATTTGAATTGATTTTTGATATTGCTATACTTGAGAGTATTCCAGCAACAACTAAAACTAAAACTAATTCAATTAAAGTAAAACCTTTTTTACTTACACGCAGCTCTGTCAATATGTACAAATCCAGAATATTGTTCTACATAAATACAAGCTATATCACTACCTTTTGAAATTTCTATTTTAAAACCACTTGGATTTTGATTAAAGTTTAAAGGCTCTCCTAATTCATTAAATATAATAGTATCAGTTGGCGTTAGACCACTAGCAGGAGTTGTGGTTGGTGTAGTTGGGGTAAATGTTATATTATATTTTTTAATTTTAAGAATAGCTGTTCTTGTAGCACACGCTTCATCTTTTTCAAAATCACATATTCTTTTATCAGGATTTAAAAAATCTTCAGCATATTCTGCTAAAACTGGTGTTGTTCCTTTTGAGTTATATTCAACTTTACTAATTTTATAAATCTTATTAGAAGCTATTGTAAAACGATAATATTTATTATGATAACTATTTGTTCCATCATAAGCGTCATCTCCTAACGCTAGAATTTTTGTATATCTAATATCGTTTGCAATACTTCTAGCAGCATCTATTAATTCACTTGTATGTATTTTAGAAACAGCAACCGCACTAAGTATAGCACCAACAACCATAACAACTAATAATTCAATCATAGTAAAAGCTTTTTTCATACTTACATCCATTCTAAAACTTGAGCTAACTCATTAGCTACAAAGCATTTAATACCTTTAAAATTACTTTTATTTGGAATTATAGCATTTTTAAAGCCTTGATTTTTTGCTTCATTAAGTCTAATATCAAGGCTAAAAACTTCGCAAATTCCACCATTTAAACTAAGCTCCCCAATAAATACACTCTCATTGCTTAAAACTCTATTTTTAAAGCTAGATATTATAGCAGCCGCAACTGCTAAATCAGCAGCAGTTTCGCTAACTTTTATCCCACCACTAATATTTATAAATACATCATATCTTGCAAGTGGAATTTCTAATTTTCTCTCAAGCAAGGCTAAAATCATATCAAGTCTATTTCTATCAAATCCCGTTGCACTTCTTTTAGCATAAGCACTTTCACATACTAAAGCTTGAACTTCAAGAGTAATTGCTCTGCTACCTTCTAAAATAATAGTTAGAGCACTTCCTGCGTGATTTTTACCTACAAATCTAGTTTTAATATTGTTTGCGCTTATAAGTCCATTTTCGCTCATTTGCCAAATGCCTATTTCGCTAGTGCTTCCGAAACGATTTTTAAAGCCCCTTAAAATTCTTAATTCCTTACTAGCATCACCTTCAAAATAAAGCACCACATCAACCATATGTTCAAGCACTCTAGGTCCTGCAATTGAGCCTTCTTTAGTGATATGTCCTATTATAAATGTGCTAATATTATTGCTTTTGCTTAATTTCATTAGCTCAAATGTAAGCTCTCTTACTTGAGTGATTGAACCAGCACACGAACTTATATTTTCTGAATAAATAGTTTGAATACTATCTATAATTAAGACTTCATAATTATTGCTTAAAACTTCATTTTTAATATTTTCAAAACATAATTCAGTTAATAAAAACAAATTATCTTCATTAGCATTTAATCTATTTGCACGAAGTTTTATTTGACTTTTACTCTCTTCAGCACTAACATAAAGGACTTTTTTGCCATTTTTTGCTAAGTTTGCAGCGGTTTTTAAGAGTAAAGTTGATTTGCCAACGCCAGGAGAGCCACCTAGTAAAACTAATGAGCCTACAACAAGCCCACCACCTAAAACCAAATCAAGCTCTTTATCATAAGTTGAAAATCTATCAACTTGCTCAATTAAAACTTCTTTAATACTAACTGCTTTGTTTGAATTTGGTTTTATTTCGTTTTTTAATACTTCAATTTGAGTTTGATTTAATTCTAAATATGAATTAAATGCCCCACATTCAGGGCATTTGCCTAAAAATCTAATTTGCTGATTACCACAAGCTTGGCATTCATAAAGGCTTGATTTTTTCTTAGCCATTGTTAAAAATTCCGTCTAAAAGAACCTTTAAATATTCATTTGCTTTAAAAGGAGCAATATCATTTGCACCTTCTCCATATCCAAAATATAAAATTGGTAGCTCTAATTCTCTTGCAATTGCAAATAATGAACCACCCTTACTTGTTCCATCAAGTTTGGTAATAATTACTCCATCAAGCTTTATTAAATCATTAAAAACTTTTGCTTGATTAATACCACTATTGCCTTGAGTTGCATCTAGGACTAGAATTTTTCTATGTGGAGCGTTTTCATAAGCACGAGATGAAATTCTTATTATTTTTTCTAGTTCATTTGCTAGATTTTTTTTATTTTCTAATCTTCCTGCTGTATCAATAATAACATTATCATAACCTTTGCTAAGTGCTTTTGTAATGGTATCAAAAGCAACTGCACTTGGGTCATGCCCTTGCTTAGTGCTTACAATATCGCAATTATTCTTACTAGCCCAAAGTTCAAGTTGCATAATTGCACCTGCTCTAAAAGTATCACAAGCTCCTAGTAAAACTTTTTTGCCTTGATTTTTATAAAAATTACTTAATTTTCCTATGGTTGTAGTCTTTCCTACTCCATTTACACCTAATATCAATTCTACAAATGGTTTATCATTAGAATTTGAATTAGGATTTTCATACATAAAATATGAGCTCATTACTCTTTCTAAATCTGCTCTTTCAACTATATCTTTAGGCGGTAAGTAGTATAAAATCTCTTCTACTATTTCATAAGTAATATCAGCATTTACTAGCATTTCTTCTAATAAATCTTTACTTATTTTTTCGTTTTTTGGTTTTACTTGATTTATAGCTTCAAGTGTTTTTGCTAAGCCTTTTTTTAAAAAATCTAACATTATTTCATAACCTTTTGAATATCAATATCAAGCATTTCTTCATAAACTGCACCTAGATAGTTGTTTATGTTTTTACCATTTTGGTCGTATAAAGCAATATATGGAATGCCGTTAATTTCTCCTAAAACTTTTAAAAATGTGTAATTATTATCGCCTGTAACAATATCATAGCTAATACCATTATCCTTAATAAATTTAGCTATTTCTTCATCGCTTTTATCTTCTAATAAAACACCAATAACTCTTAATCTATCTTTATATTTTAATGCTAAATCATTTAAGTGTGGAATTTCAGCTTTACAAGGTGGGCACCAAGTAGTAAAGAAATTAAATAATATAATTTTATCATTTGAAGTAAATTCTAAGTCTTTATTATCATTATTAATTCTTTTAATTTCAAAAATCTCATCGCTATTATAAAATTTTAAAGAGAATTTAATTAGTCTATTAAAATCAGGTTCTTTTTTAACTTCAACTTGAGTAATTTGTTCGCTTTCTTCTTCTTTTTTATCTTCTTTCTTATCAAAACAAGCGGTAAAAAACAATAAAGCAACGCTTAGCAATATAGCTTTCATTTTAATTCCTTATGTAATATGCTTATAAATTTTTTAGGTTAGATTATGGATAAAAAGTTAATAAGAGAAAAATTTCATAAAGAAAATTATAAATTTTGTAAAAATTACGGAAGTTTTAGAGCTATTTTAAAAATAATATCTAAAGTTAAAACAAATAAAAAATTAAATCTTTTAATTTACATTGCAAAAGATAAAGAAATAAATCTATATAAATACAAAAGATTTTTATATAAAAAATTCAATATTTATATTCCAAAAATGCTTAGTGATAATACTTTAGCTTTTAATAAATTAAGGTTTCCATTAAGTGAAGTTAGATTTAAAATAAAAGAAAGCTCAAGTAAGATTGAAAATATTAAAATTGATATTGCAATTATACCTGTTTTAGGAATTGATAAGGATTTTAGAAGAGTAGGTTTTGGTAAAGGATTTTACGATAGAACTTTTTCTAAAATTGATTATGATTTATTAATTATTTTTATTCAAAATATAAAATCCGTTACTAAAAACAAAATTTGTTTAAAATCGGATATTCAAGGCGATTTTTATATCGCAAATGGTAAAACAATAAAAAGAAAGAGAAGTTATGACATTAGTTGAAATTATATCGTTATTAGCGGTATTTATTCTAGGAGGAGCATTAGGGGTTTTAGTAGCCAAAAGAATACACGAAGCTCATTTTAAAATTCACGAAGAACAAGCAAAAGCAAAAGCAAAAGTGATTGAATATGAAGCTGAAAAAATACTAAGAAATGCTGATAAAGTTCTAGAAAATGCCAAAGCAAGTGAGGGTAAGATTGAGTTGAGTTATAAAAAATCTTATGATGAAAAGATTTTAGAACTTCAAAAAGAACACGATAAGAAAATTCTAGAAATTGAGAAAAAAGAGCAAATTCTAGCAATAAACGAACAAAAATTAGATGAATTTAAAGCAAGTATTGTAAAAAGCGAGCAAGCTGCAAATGAATTGATGGAAGAAGCAAATATACTTAAAAAATCTTGCGAAGCAAAAATGCAAGAATTATTAAGCAGTATTGAAAATATAAGTGGTTTAACTCAAAGCGAAGCAAGAGAATTAGTAATAAATCAAGCTAAAGAAGATGCAAGAGATGAAATCGCTCATATCGTAAGAAAATGCGAAGAAGAAGCAAAATCTCAAGCAAAAGCAAAAGCAGGATATATCCTAGCACAAGCTACTACTAGATTTGCAGGTGAATATGCAAGTGAGAGATTAATTAGCGTAATAAATCTTAAAAGCGATGATTTAAAAGGAAGAATTATTGGTAAAGAAGGAAGAAATATAAAAACACTTGAAATGGTTTTAGGTGTTGATGTAATTATTGATGATACTCCAAACGCAATTATTATTAGTTCATTTAATGTTTTACGCCGTGCAATTGCTAAAAAAGTAATTGATTTATTAATAGATGATGGAAGAATTCAGCCAGCTAGAATTGAAGAATTACACGAAAGAGTTTCAAAAGAATTTGAAGAAGAAATGTTTAATGAAGGTCAAAATATCATAATGGATTTAGGACTTACAAAAATGGCTCCTGAATTAGTAAAATTAATTGGCCGTTTAAAGTATCGTGCAAGTTACGGACAAAACGCATTAGCACATAGCTTAGAAGTTGCACATTTAGCAGGAATTATCGCAGCTGAATGTGGTGGCAATACAAGACTTGCAAGGCGTGCTGGAATTTTACATGATATTGGCAAGGCTTTAACTCACGAATATGAAGGTAGCCATGTTGATTTAGGTGCTATGGTTTGTGAAAGGCACAAAGAGCATCCTGTGGTATTAAACGCTATTTTTGCTCATCACGGGCATGAAGATGCTTTAAGTATTGAAGCTGCTGCAGTTTGCACGGCTGATGTTTTAAGTGCCGCAAGACCAGGTGCTAGAAGAGAAGTTTTAGAAGCGTTTTTAAAGCGTGTTAGTGAGCTTGAAGCTATTGCAAAACAACATTCTCAAGTTAAAAAAGCTTATGCAATTAATGCTGGTCGTGAAATTAGAGTTATTGTAAATGCTAAGCTAATTAATGATGATGAAAGTGTTCTTTTAGCTAAAGAAATAGCTAGTGAAATAACAAGCAGCTTACAATTTCCAGGAGAAATTAAAGTAAATGTTATCCGTGAAACTAGAGCTGTGGAGCTAGCGAAATAATGCAAGAATTTATAGAAAAATTTGTAGAATACGGATATATTTTAGTATTTTTATACTCTTTAGGCGGCGGTATGTTAGCACTGCTTGCCTTAGGAGTGTTTGCAAGTGCTTATAATGTAAATCCTTATATTAGTATTTTAGTAGCTTTTGTAGGTAATTTTCTAGGCTCATCGGCTTTATTTTATTTTACTAGAGCTAGTAAAAAAGACTTTCAAAAACATCTTGTAAAGCATAAAAGAAAACTAGCTCTTTTAGTAGTTTTATTTAGAAAAAATGGCTTTATTTTTACTTTAGTTTGTAAGTTTGTTTATGGGCTTAAAACCTTAGGTCCAATAGCAGCCGAGATTTCAAAATTAAGCTTTTTTAGATTTAGCATTTATAATCTAATTTCTTGTTTTATTTGGGCTATTGTGGTGTTTTATGCTGCGTTTTATTTAGGAGATAGCTTGGCTAAAACTTTTGATGAATATTCATCTTATATGCCAATTATTTTACTTGTTTTATTGATTGTAATTTTTACATATTTAAAAATAAAAGCGAAGAAATGAATAGCAAAAAATTATTAAATATTAGATTTTTTTTAAGAAAGATAATTCATTTTAAAAATCATAAATTCCTAAATCAAATTCTACTAGATTATCCGAAATTATCTAAGAAATTTAGCGAGAATTTAAAATATCACAATGATATGTTATGCAAAAAATACGGGGCTACTAATTTTACTTTTGAATATTCAAATGAATGTTTTAAAAGGGATTTAGAAATTATTACAAATAGATTCTCAGATATTTTAAGTAATGATGAGATTATTTTTAACGAATTTGATTTAAAAATTACGCTTAGCTCAAATCCTAAAGTAATTAGCGAAGGACTTTTTACAATTCATTTGCATTATAAAAATGAGCTTTTATATTCTTTAAGTTTTGTTTTATTAAATGATGCTTTATTAATCACAGCTTTACAAGGTAATTTAAATACTAAAGATGAGATAAAAGAATTTACTAAAGTTTATTTTGGCTTAAGACCGCTTAATTTTATTATATTTTTTGCTTTTATTTTTGCTGAGTTTTTAGGTATAAATAAAGTTTGCGGAGTAAAGGATAGATTTTTAGTATCAAGATTTAAACGCAATAGAAAAAGAGATGGAAGAGTATTTGTAATACCAAATTATGACGAAATATGGCAAGAAAATACAAAAATTATTAAAGAAGAAAAATCATTTTATGTATTAGAATATTTGCAAAAAGATTTAGAAGAAATACCATCAAAAAAACGCTCAATGTATAAAAAAAGATTTGAGTTCTTAAAAACGATTAAATTGTAAGCAATAATTATTCCTAACTAGCTAAAATGCTCTTTATGAGAGTAGATAAATTTTTAAATGCAGTAAATATCACAAAACGCCGTTCAATTTCACTTGATATGTGTAAAAACGGCGTAATTTGTATAAATGGAAATGTTGTTAAACCTAGTAAAGAAGTAAAAGTTGGCGATATTATAAGTCTAAATCTTTTAAACGAGCAAATTAGATTTAAGGTATTAGCTTTACCTACAACCAAAAATGTAGCTAAAGCAAAATCAAATGAATATGTGGAAAAACTAGATGATAATCAAGGCTAATTTAGATAATTTAGATTTAGTGGTAAATGAGTTTGGCGATAATGGGATTTATTTATTGCAAGGCGATTTAGCTAGTGGCAAGACTACTTTAGTAAATAAAATAGCAAATAAAAAATTAAATCAAAAAGCAATTTCTCCAACTTTTAGTGTATTAAATACTTATAAAAATGATACTAATACGATTTATCATTATGATATTTATCAAAAAGGAACAAAAGCTTTTATAGAAAATGGTCTTTTTGAGAATTTGTTTAATGATGGTCTTCATTTAATTGAATGGGCTGATGATGATTTTATAAAAATATTAGAGCAATTTGCACTTGAATACAAGATTGTAAAAATTAGCGCTAATAATGAAGGTAGGCTTTATGAGTTTAGTTAATTTAAAAGCGTGTGGTTTAAAAAAAAGTATAAAAAATATAGAAATTATAAAAAATGTAGATATTAGTATGGATAATTCTCAAATAGTAGGATTGTTTGGAAGTAATGGTGCAGGAAAAACTACTACATTTTATATGATTTGCGGACTTGTTAGCCCTAGTGCTGGGGATATTTTTTTAGATGATTTAAATATTACTAACGAGCCACTTCACAAACGCGCAATTCTAGGCATTGGTTATTTACCACAAGATTCAAGTGTTTTAAAAGATTTAAGTGTTTGGGAAAATATGCAAATTGCAGCAGAGCTTAAAGGGCTTAAAAATATAGATGAATTAATAGAAGAAAAATTAAATCTTTTAAAGATTTATGATAGAAAAGACCGCCTTGCAAAAAGTCTTAGCGGTGGGGAGCGTCGTAGATTAGAAATAGCTAGAGCTTTAGTTTTAGAGCCTAAGTTTTTATTACTTGATGAGCCTTTTGCTGGGGTTGATCCAAAAAGTATTAATGATGTTCAAAGCATTATTAAGGATTTAAAAGATTTAAATATAGGCGTATTAATTACTGACCATAATGTCCGTGAGACCCTTAGAATTTGTGATAAAGCTTATGTTTTAGATAGTGGTAGTATTTTAGCTAGTGGAAGTGCTAAAGAAATTGCAAATAATGAAATAGTAAAAAGCAAATATTTAGGTAAAAACTTTTCTTTATAATGTTAAAAGTTCGTCAGCAAGTAAGCCAAAAGCCAAAATTATCTCAAACCCTTAGAAGCTGGTTGCCACTGCTTCAAGCTAGTAGTGATGATTTAGAAGATGAAGTAAATAATCTAGCAAAAGATAATCCTTGTATAAAAATTAGCTCAAAAAAAGAAATAAATGATAAAAAATCTAACAAAAGTATAAGACAATTATATTCTAAAGGCGGTGGTTTGATTGAAGAATTAAATATCGCTAAAAAAAGCATATATGATGATTTAGAATTACAGCTTAATAAGACTTTATTTCCTACTCAAAAATCTCAAGAAATTGCAAGAATTATTATAAGTTGTCTTGATGAGAATGGATATTTTGTATATGATGAAAATATTTGTTTAGGATATTTGTTAGAAGATATAGAAAAAGTTAGAAAGAGATTTTGCTACCTTGAGCCTTTAGGAGTTGGTGCGATTAATTATATTGAAGCTTTAGAGTTTTGCTTATTGAATGCGAATTTAGAAAATGAATTATTTTTATTATGTAAAAAGCTTATAAATGATTTGGATAATTTGTCAAAATATACTAAAAGTCCTTTATATAAAGACGCAATAAGAATTATAAAAAGCTTTAATTTACCGCCTTTTATTGATGATTTAGAAGATAGCAAAGAGATTATTCCTGATATTTATATCTTAAATGAGAATGGAAAATTAGAAATAATTATCAATGATGATTATTATCCGCAGATTGAAATTCAAGACTATAAAGAGCTAAAAGAACAAGTAAAAAATGCTAAAAATTTAGTAGATGCTTTAGAAATGAGAAAGGCGACTTTAAAAAAACTTGCCTTAATGATAGTTGAATATCAATATGATTATTTTTTAGGTGGAGATATTAAGCCATTAAAAATGCAGGATTTAGCAACCGAACTTGATAGAAATACTAGCACAATTAGCCGTGCAATAGCTAATAAATACATTAGCTCAAATCGTGGGATAATAGCTATTAAAGACTTTTTTGCAGCAGAATTAAACGATGGCACAAGTAATAAAACCATCAAAGAATTTGTAAGCGAATTAATCAAAAATGAAAATCACTTAAAACCTTTAAGCGATCAATTAATTTTAGAAAAAATAGAAAAAGAATTTAATGTAAAAATAGTAAGAAGAACTATCACAAAATATAGAAAATTACTAGATATTCCAAGCTCAAGCGAGAGAAAAAAATTATATTCATTAAGGTAGAAAAATGACTTATTTAGAACTAAAAGAAAAATATAAAGATATAAGAATTATAGCGGTTAGTAAATACACAACAGATGAGAAAATAATGGCTTTACATAAATTAGGGCAAATTGAATTTGGCGAAAACAAAGTACAAGATTTAGCTAGAAAAAAAGCTGAATTATCAAGTGATATTAATTGGCATTTCATAGGAAATTTGCAAAAAAACAAAGCTAATTTACTTATAAAAACAAAGCCTGTTATGTGGCAAAGTTGCATTAATTTAGACCTTGCAAAATATGTTGATGCTAGACTTGATTATGAGCTAGATACATTGCTTGAGATAAATGTGGCTAACGAAGATAGCAAGGCTGGTATTAATCCAAGTAAAGCGATTGATGAGTATTTAGCGATTAAACAAAATTGTAAATTCATAAAGCCTGTAGGAGTTATGTGTATAGGTGCTATGAGCGATGATATTAAGCAAATTATTAAGAGTTTTGATTTGTGTTATAAGATTTATGATGAGCTTAAAAAAGATGGAGCTAAGATTTGCTCTATGGGTATGAGTAGTGATTATGAAATAGCTATTAAAAGTGGAGCAAATATGATACGCTTAGGCAGCGTGCTGTTTAATTAATGAAATAAATCAAATTAATTTATTTCATTCCTTTCTAAATGTATTATTTCATCAAGCACGACTGTTGCGTATGAGCCTTTTTGTAGGCTAAATTCAAGGCTAAGTTGTGCTAATTCTTCATTATAATTAATTTTTTCATCATTTGTGTAAGTCCATAAATATCTTCTTGCACCATTTTGAGTTTTTAATAAATCAAAATAATCTTTATATATGCTATTTTCAATTTCGCCTAAAAAACCTTCATTTAATTTAGGTTTATTTCCTAGTATCAATCCAGAAGGGCTAATATCTCTTGCTAAAAATCTTTTTAAACCATCTTCTAAATTCTCATTAAATACCTTGCCGTAAGGATAATGCTCATATATTTCATTATCAAATAATTTAAAAAATTGTTCTTGTTTTTTTAGATTTTCAACTAAAGTTTTATCCTTATAAAGTGCTAATAATTCTTGTTTAGAAAAATCATTGCTAAATCTTGAAATTTCTATTCTTTTTGATAAATATGTGTTGAATAATTCGCTTTGAAATGCAGAAATTAAAAAGTTATTTAATTTATTATTTTTAAATTTTAATTCGTTTTTTAATATTTCTAAGCCTGTTTTTGCATTATCATTATCTTTGCCAAAACGCTGATAGCCATAATAATTAGGAAAGCCATTTTCTTTAATATTTGTAAAAATTTGTTCAATCTTTAAAGCGTCAATTTTATTAACTTTTTTTAATCTTATAAAAAATGAATTACCTTTTAAATGTCCGATTTTTAATTTATTATTGTGTAAAAAAGTATCAATAATTTTACATTTTTCGTGAGAAAATTTAGCTAATTCTTTCTCGTATTTTTTAGGCATTGAAATGTATTGAAATGTAAGTCCTTGCTTGTCTTTAAGACCTGCGTAACCAAAATCTTTTGCTTTAATTCCTGTTGCTGCACTTAAATCTTTTAAAAGTTCATTTGTGCTTAAATCTTTTTTTTGTATATGTAAAATCAAATGCTCTCCAGAGCCACTAAATTCGTATAATGGTATTTCACGCACTACGAAATCGCTAGAATTTTTTGAAAAATAAACATTGATTTTTGAATGAGTGTTTGCTCTTAAATACATATTAAATCCTTTTAATAATTTATAACATTTTTTTGATATAAATTAGTAAAAAAGGAATTTTGTTATGAGAAGTTTTATTTTAAGAGTATTTAGATTTGATGCTAGTAGAGATTATGAGTTTTACTATAAGCCATATGAGATTAATTTAAAAGATATTAACGATAGTTCTACACTTTACGATGTTTTAGGGTTAGTAAAACAACAAGATAGATATTTTAATATGCCAGATTGTAATGAATTTGTAAGGATTGAAAATAAAGTTTTATCACTTAATACAAACATAAATGAACTTATTAAAAAATTTGGAAATGATTTTTGTGTAAGTGCAATTGATTTAAAAAGAGCAAAGCTTGATTTAATGTGTGATGATAGTGATTTTATAAAAGTTTTTGATTATTTTAAAAATATTTGCAATGCAGATGATTATAAAGATTATTTAACTTATAAATTTTTATATTATGCAAGTGATATTCGTGAATATAATGATGAATTTTTAGGTGATAGTGCGTTTGTGTTTGCAAATAAATTATTAGAAAAATATCCTAATAAAAGAAAAGATATTTTAGATATTGTTTTTGATAAGGAAAAAGGAATTGAGTATAGTGTAAGCTTAAAACCATTCTTATATAGTGATTATGAAAAATATGAAGAAATTAAAAATTCTTTAAAACATCAAAAGGAGATTAGATGATAACTTTAATAAATGATGATTTTAATTTTTCTAATTTATTAAAAGGTGATTATAGAAAAACCTACGTAAAAACACCTAGTTTTATGAGTGAATATAAAGCAGATGCATATAAAAAAGAATTTGATTCTTGTTTAGGAGAGATGAATTTAATCTGCGATACTAGTATTTTAGATTATGCAAAGAAAAATTATAAAAACGCTTCATGTGTTATTCAAGATTTACAAAATATAGAAATTAAAAACGATTTTAATGGTTTTAATGTAGCTGTTTATCGTGGTTTTACCATTGATTTATTTTTACATTTTTTAAAAAAGACTAAGGCAAAATTAATAAATTACGAAACTCAAGAATTTGAAAATGGTTTTAGATTTTTAGATTTTGATAAACAAGTAGCATATAAAAAAGCAGCTAAGATAGTTTTAGATGCTTATGATAGCGGTGCTGATTTTTTAGTAGTTGGCGATAGTTTAAGCTTTAAAATGTTTGATACTTTAAGTGGTGAATTACAAAAAGTATCTAATAGAGATTTTAGTGATTTTTATATTTTACATATGGCTGAGTTCATAGCTTTAGCTAATGGTAATATTCCAGCTAGTCTTAAAGAACATAAATTAAAGGTTAGTTTGGTATGAAAATAGCCATTGCGTGCAAAGATATTTTATTAGAAAAGACTTTAATATTATTTTTACAAGATTATTTAGCAAATAAAAAAGATTGCGATTTTTTAATCACTGATGAAAAATTAATGCACGCAAAAAAACCACAATTTATAATAGGTTTTAATAATGCACATTTAAAATTGCCTTTTAGTAAAGAGCAATTAATTGATGCTTTATATGAGTTTTCAAGCACAATAAATCAAGATGATAATAAGGTTTTAAGTTTTGAAGAAAAACTTGATAAATTACTTAATAAATTTAAATATGATTTACTTCAATTAATGTATGAAAAATAATGTTTTAAGAGTTCAGAGTGGTTTTTTAAAAGGTAAAATTTTAGAAAATCCATCAAAAGATACTACAAGAGCTACAAAAAGTATAGTTAAGTCTTGTGTTTTTAATGTTTTAAGAGATGAATTAAGGGAATATGTTTTTATAGAAGCATTTGGCGGTAGTGCTAGTATGGCGATTGAGGCTATTAGTAATTATGCAAAAAAGGCATTTGCTATTGAAATTGATAAATTAGCGTATAAGAGTGCTTTAAAAAATACAAAAAATTTAAATATAGAAGTTTTAAATGACGATACTTTTAAAGCTTTACCTAATATTATTGCCAAATTACAAAATGAAAAAACTATTCTTTATTTAGACCCGCCATTTGATATTAGAGATGGTTTTAGCGATGTATATTTGAAAATCAAGAATTTGTATGAGAATTTAGATTGTGATATTGTCATTATAGAGCATTCTAGCAAGGTTGAATTTGCATCTTTAAAATATACCTTATTTAAGGTAAAAAAATTCGGCAACACAACTCTTAGTTTTTTTACTAGGTCTTAATTTATTTACTTTAGCTTAATAGAATATAGAGCATAATTTTTTTAGTAGGGATACGCAAGCCGAAAGGAAAATTATATATATTTTTATTAGGAGATTTTATGAAAAAGTTTTTATTAGTTTTACTTGCTTTTTCTAGTGTTGCTTTTGCTGCAGAAACTGAAATCGGTAGCGAGTTATTAAAAGCTTGTTCTGTTTTAGCTGCTGGTATTGGCTTAGGTGTTGCTGCACTTGGTGGTGCTATTGGTATGGGTCATGCTGCTGCTGCGACTATTGCAGGAACTGCTAGAAACCCTAGTTTAGGTGGTAAATTATCAACAACTATGTTTATTGCTATTGCGTTAATTGAAGCACAAGTAATTTATGCTCTAGTTATTGGATTAGTATTATTATACGCTAACCCATTTTTAGGATAATTTTAGGCTACTTTTGTAGCCTTTTTTGCGTTTATGGTGGAATTGGTAGACACGCTATCTTGAGGGGGTAGTGCCAACAGGTGTGCGAGTTCAAGTCTCGCTAAACGCACCATGAAAAATAATATTACAAAAGGATTTTGAAGTGAAATTATTAGTAGTAGATGATAGCTCTACAATGAGAAGAATTATTAAAAATACTTTACAAAGATTAGGTCATGAGGATGTTTTAGAAGCTGAACATGGCGTGGAAGCTTGGGGATTGTTGTGTGCAAATAGCGATATTGATGTTTTAATAACAGATTGGAATATGCCTGAAATGAATGGTCTTGAACTGGTTAAAAAAGTAAGAGCTGAAGCTAAATATGCAGATATGCCAATCATCATGGTAACTACTGAAGGTGGTAAAGCAGAAGTTATTACAGCATTAAAAGCTGGTGTTAATAACTATATAGTAAAACCTTTTACTCCACAAGTATTAAAAGAAAAATTAGAAGATGTTTTAGGATAATTATGCGTAATACTTATCAAGAATTAGTTATTAAAACAAATAATTTGGAGTTTATTAGTGATTTTGTATTTGCGTTTGATGTTGATGCAATTGAAGAAAAAAATGATGAATTAATTGTAAGAAGTGATAATAATCTTGATGATTTAGTTTTTGCGTTAGGCGAGTTAAAACAAAAACTTAATGATGCTAATTTAAATATTAATCTTACTTATGAACTTTGTGAAAAAGAGAATAAGGATTGGATTAATGAATATAAGAAAAATATAAAGCCAATTTTAATAGATAATATATATATACATACTACTTGGCAAGAGCCTAAAGCAGGCTATGTAAATCTAAAAATAGATCCAGCTTTAGCTTTTGGCTCAGGTCATCATGAAAGCACAAATTCTTGTGTAGAATTTTTGCAAAAATATTATAAAGGTTGCAAAACAGGTCTTGATGTAGGATGTGGTAGTGGAATTTTATCTTTAGTTATGGCTAATTATGGTATTAGTGTTGATTCTTGTGATACTGATGAATTAGCAATTATGAGTACTAAAAATAATTTTGAGTTAAATAATCTTAAAATTAATAATATTTGGCAAGGTTCTTGCGATAAAGCCAAAAAGAAATATGATTTAGTAGTAGCAAATATAATTGCCGATGTGATATTAATTATTAAAAATGATTTGATAAAAAGTCTTAATGAGAACGGAGTTTTAATTCTTTCTGGTATTTTAAATACTTATTCTGAAAGGATTAAAAGTCAATTTTCTTCACTAACTTTAGTTGATGAGAAAATAAAAGGAGATTGGCTAACTTTAGTTTATAAGGTGAAAAATGAATAATAATGAAAATAAGAATTCTAATAAAAATCCAATAGTTATATTTTTAATTTTTTCACTATTGGTATTTGGTGGGTTTTCTTTATTTTTTGAAGAAGGTGGAATAGCTGATAACGGAAATAAAATAAGTTATTCTGACTTTAAGAAAAAAATAGAGACAGGTGAAATAACAAAAGTTCAAATAGGACAAACTCAAATAAAAGGTAGCGGGCTTAACTCTAGTTATACTGCAAACTTAGTAAGAGATTCAAATCTTACTACTTTACTTGATAGTAAAAATGTAAATTACACATCTTATTCTGAAAATAACTTTTTATCTAATTTATTATTTACTTGGATAATTCCAATTTTTATATTTTTTGCTATTTGGGGATTTATTACAAACAGAATGCAAAAGAAAATGGGTGGTGGAATTTTAGGAATTGGAAACTCAAAAAAATTAGTAAATTCTGAAAAACCAAAAGTAAAATTTGATGATGTAGCAGGTGTAGAAGAAGCAAAAGAAGAAGTAAAGGAAATAGTAGATTTTCTAAAATATCCAGAAAGATATATTAAATTAGGTGCTAAAATTCCAAAAGGTTTATTATTAGTTGGACCTCCAGGCACAGGTAAAACTCTTTTAGCAAAAGCAGTTGCAGGTGAAGCTGATGTTCCATTTTTTAGTGTTTCGGGTTCAAGTTTTATAGAAATGTTTGTAGGTGTTGGCGCTAGTCGTGTTAGAGATTTATTTGAAAACGCTAAAAAAGAAGCTCCGGCAATTATTTTTATAGATGAAATTGATGCTATTGGTAAATCTCGTGCAGCAGGTTCACATATGGGTGGGCACGATGAAAGGGAACAAACTTTAAATCAGCTTTTAGCTGAAATGGATGGGTTTGGTTCAGAAAGCCCTGTAATTGTATTAGCAGCTACAAATAGACCTGAAGTGCTAGATGCAGCATTACTTAGACCGGGTCGTTTTGATAGACAAGTTTTAGTTGATAAGCCAGATTTTAAAGGAAGATGCGATATTTTAAGCGTTCATATGAAAGATGTAAAAATTGCTAAAGAAGTTAAAGTTGAAGATATTGCAAGACTTACGGCAGGACTTGCTGGAGCTGATTTGGCAAATATAATAAATGAAGCTGCATTACTTGCAGGAAGAAATAATAAAAAAGAAGTAGAGCAAGGCGATTTAACTGAAGCAGTTGAAAGAGCTATTGCAGGACTTGAGAAAAAATCAAGAAGAATAAGTGATAAAGAGAAAAAAATTGTAACATATCATGAGTGTGGACATGCTTTAATAGCAGAGACAACAAAAGGTGCTAAAAAAGTTACAAAAGTTTCTGTTATTCCTAGAGGTTTAGCAGCGCTTGGTTATACTTTAAATACTCCTGAAGAAAATAAATTCTTAATGCAAAGACACGAGTTGATTGCAGAAGTTGATGTTCTTTTAGGTGGTCGTGCAGCTGAGCATGTATTTATTAAAGAGATTTCAACAGGTGCTAGTAATGATTTAGAAAGAGCAACCGATATTATAAAAGCAATGGTTTCTATGTATGGTATGAGTGATATTGCTGGGCTTATGGTTTTAGAAAAACAAAGAAATCAATTCTTAGGTGGTGGTCAAACTATCAAGGATTATTCAGATGATATGGCTCATAAATTAGATGAATATGTTAAAAACTTACTTGATGAGAGATTTAAATCTGTTGTTGCTACTTTAGAACAATATAGTGGAGCAATTGAAACAATGGTTGAAAAACTTTATGAAAAAGAAGTAATAGAAGGTAGTGAAGTAAGAGAAATAATTAAAAATTATGAAATAGAAAATAATTTTGAAACTAGATTAAGTGAGATAGAAAAATGAATTTAATAGCAAATTGTGGAAAAAAGATAATATTAATTGCTTGGATAATATTTATATTATTTACTTTAATATTTTCTTTTTCTTGTTTGTTATTTTTAATTTTAGTATTACTACATTTATTTTATAAAAGGGTTGAGAGAGAAATCACTGATTATGATAATAATACTATAGTAAGTCCAATTGATGCAAAGGTAGTTGGAATATATGTTGATGAAGATAATAAAAATATAGTATTAACTTTAGAAAAAAATTATTTTAGCTTATTTTTAAATTCTTCAGAAGTTAGAAGTGTGATAAAGTCTGAAGATATTTATAAAAAGCAATTTAATGGTTTAAAATATAATGATAATTTTTATTCTAATGCTACTGAAATAGTATTCAATAAAGATATTTCATTAATTTTAAAACCTGCTAGGTATTGTGTAAATTCTTTTTATGACATAAAAAAAGCTTTTAAAGGTCAAAGAATTGGATTTTTTTCAACAGGATTAGTTGATATAAAATTACCATATAATTGCACTTTATTAGTTGGAATGCACGATAAAATCTTAGCTAATGCAGATATTGCAAAGATTGGAGAATAAAATGGAAAAAAATTCTCATAAATTAGCTTATATTTTACCTAATTTATTTACAGCAGCATCTATATTTTTAGGCGTTTTAAGTATTTTAGCGTCTATTAAAGGCGATTATGATAAAGCTATGATTTTAATTATAGTAAGTTTGATTTGTGATGGCCTTGATGGTCGTGTGGCAAGACTTACAAATACAGCTTCAAAATTTGGAGTAGAATTTGATAGTTTAGCTGATATTATTGCTTTTGGAGTTGCACCTGCAGTACTATTTTATTTTAATTTAGGTCAAGAGTATGGAAGACTTGGTTCTCTTGCTATGGCTGTTTTTATAATATTTGGTGCAATTCGCTTAGCTAGATTTAATGTTACAACAGGCACATATGACCCAAGAGTTTTTATAGGTCTTCCAATTCCAACGGCTGCGGTTGTTTTAGGTATTTGGGTTGTGTTTTATAAACACCATTTTGATAATAATTCATTTATAGAAATTTTTATTATATTTCTTACGTTTTTATTGTCATTTTTGATGGTGAGCAATGTAAGGTATCCAAGTTTTAAAAAGATAGAATTTCAAAAAGCAAATATTTTAAAAGCTTTAGTAATTTTAATTTTTATTTGTTCTCTTATATATTTACGTCCTTTAGAGATTTTTACTTTAATAATGAGTGCTTATGTTATTTATGGTTTATCAAGAGCGATTTATAATTTATATATAAAAAAGATTAAAAAAGTAGGATAAATATGTTGGATAATAGTAGCGTAGCAGTATTTATAGATGCAGAAAATATACCTGCAAAATATGCTAGAGAAATATTTGACTACGCTTCTAATTATGGAAATGTTATTATTAAAAGAATATATGCTGATTGGAGTAAAGAAAATATTCAAAATTGGCGTGAAAAAATATTTGATTATGGCATTATTGCAATGCAGCAATTTTCTACTTCATCGGGTAAAAACTCATCTGATATGTATCTTACAACCGAAGCTTTAAGCATATTTTATGAAAAACAAATAGATGTTTTTGTTATAGTTTCAGGTGATAGTGATTATACGAGTTTGGCTCAAAAATTAAGAGAAAACAAAAAATTAGTAATTGGAATAGGGACTAATAAATCTTTAAAATCATATGTAAATTCATTTAATGAGTTTTTTTATTTGGATAATGAAAAAGTTAAAAGTAATGATAAAGACAGATTAAAAGCAATTCCAAAAGAGCAATTAAAAGAATTAGAGCAAATAATAGATAATTTAATTGATGAAAAAACTAGAGCAGAATATGCAGTAATAAATACATATATGCAGAAAAAATATTCTGATTTTCACGCTAAAAATTATGGTTTTAGTAGTTTTAGACAATTAATTGAGAATTTTATTTTAAAGCATAAGGAATATCAAGAAAAAGTATCTGATGATAGATGTACTTATTATCTTGTGAAAAATTCTACACTCCTTCGCCCAAACAAGGGCGATATAGACTAAAAATTTATTAATAATACATATACTAACAATACATTAAATTAAAGGAAAGAAAAAAATGAGTGAAAGAATTATAATATTTGATACAACTTTAAGAGATGGTGAGCAAAGTCCAGGTGCTTCAATGAATACAGAAGAAAAAATCCAAATTGCTTTAGCGCTTGAGCGTTTGGGTGTTGATGTTATGGAAGTAGGGTTTGCAGCATCTAGTCCAGGAGATTACGAAGCGATTAATAAAATTGCGCAAATTATTAAAAACTCAAGCGTTTGTTCTCTTGCAAGATGTGTAGAAAACGACATTATTCAAGCAGGTAAAGCGCTTGAGCCAGCAGCTAAAAAACGCATTCATACATTCATTGCAACAAGCCCAATTCATATGGAATACAAGCTTAAAAAAACTCCAGCAGAAGTTTTAGCAACTGCAGTTAAGAATGTAAAATTAGCTAAGAGTTTATGTGATGATGTTGAGTTTTCTTGTGAAGACGCTTTAAGAAGTGATGTAAATTTTTTAAAAGAAATGGCTGATGCAGTTTATGAAGCAGGTGCAAGGACATTTAATATCCCTGATACTGTTGGATATAGATTACCTGATGAGATTTATAAGGTATTTAAAGAAATTAGCGATTATACAAAAGGAAGACTTATAGTATCAGCACACAATCACAATGATTTAGGTTTAGCTACTGCAAACACACTTGCTGCTATTAAAGGTGGTGCTAGACAAATTGAAGTAACTCTAAACGGCTTAGGTGAGCGTGCAGGAAACGCTGCTTTAGAAGAAGTTGTGATGGCTTTAAAGGTTAGAGCTGATGAATTAGGCGAGTTTTATACCACAATTAATCATAAAGAAATTTATCCATCAAGTAGATTATTATCAAACATAATCGGTGTAAATCCACAACCAAATAAAGCAATAGTAGGTAAAAATGCCTTTTCTCACGAAAGTGGAATTCATCAAGATGGCGTGTTAAAACACCCTGAAACTTATGAGATTATGAAAGCTAGTGATATAGGCTTAGTTCAAGATAATTTAGTTTTAGGAAAACATAGTGGAAGAGCAGCGTTTAATGATAAATTAAAATCTCTTGGCTTTACATTAGATACTGATGAGTTAAATCGTGCATTTGCAGAGTTTAAAGACCTTTGCGATAAGAAAAAAGAAGTATTTGATGAGGATTTAATAGCAATAGTGGCTGCTGATAAGATTAAAATAGAAGAGAAATTTAAGCTTATAAATCTTCAAGTAAGCGATTGTTCATCAGCACTTGCGACTGCTGCTGTTACTATGGAGTGCGATGGAGAAATATTTAGCGAAGCAGCTATTGGAGATGGTGTAATTGATGCGGTATTTAAAGTAATTGATAGAGCTAGTAAGGTAAATGGTAGCTTGCTTGATTATAAGGTTGATGCGGTCAGTAAAGGTAAAGATGCTTTAGCTCAAGTTAGTGTAAAAGTTAGCTTTGAAGGTCAGCGTGCAATCATTGGTCACGGGCTTGACCTTGATACTATGAAAGCTAGTGCTAAGGCATATTTAGGTGCATTAAATAGCTATATTTCAATGAACAAATGATGAAAAAAGTTATAGAATTTGTAACGGAATTTAATAAGTTTGCTAAGGATAATTCCTTAGCACTTATAGAATTAGAACAAGCAAATTTTATAGCTAGTGCAAAAGACACTTTAAATCTTAGTAATATTGTAAAAAATATTATTTCTATTAAATTTTATAACCTTTATAAAGGAATAATTTTTTCTGATTTAGATTTATTTGTAGATAGAATACAAATATCACAATTTAGCCTAATTGATAAAAAACATATGTTGCTTTTATTAATAGCTAGTAGAAGTGAAAAATACGCTCAAACTCTAACCAGTAGTTTAAGAGAAGATGAAAGAAAATTTCTTAATACTTATCTTAAAAAAACTAAGGAATTTGTAAATTATGTATTGGATAAAAACAATAAAGACGAAATAGCTTTATTTTTATATGATTTAAATTCTTTTAGAAAATACTTAAAAAAAGATGAATTTTTAATGCCTACGAAAATTTCTAATGCTTTTAATTGGGTTAAAAAAATTGATGATAAAAATATTTTAGATGAATTAGAAAATAGTAAAAAATCATTATTTTTATCAAGAAGAAAATATTATGATAAATTAAATATATATGAAGATGTTGTGAAAGATTATAAAAAATATGAAAAAAAATTAGATTTAATTATTAAAGAGTTTAAATCAAATTCTAATTTATAAATTAAGTAAAATTCAAATATACTAAAAGTTCTTTATTATTATGATTTTTTATACTAAAAGTATTGCCTAATGCTTCGTTTAAAGTCCCACTATTTAGATATTTAAAATTAAAATTATTTAGCTCATATTTAAGGTTTTGTGAGCTAAATTTAGCTCTTTTATCAAGGCAAAATAATGATATTTGCTGACCTTTATAAGAATTAGCAGTAAAATCAGTATTTTTTATAAAAAATTCCCCGTAATTTGTGATTAGTTTTAGATTTATTGTCTTATTAAAGCGATTTTTTAATTTAAAATATTGAAATAATAAAGCTATATTTGCTATAAAATGATCATCTCTTTTGCCCCCAGCACCAAGGATAAAAATATCACTAAAATCCATTGATAAAGCGTATTTATAGGCTTTTGTTAAGTCATTTGTGTTTTGATTTTTTACTTTAATTATTTTTGCTTTTGTTTTTAGATTTTGAAAACTATCTAAATCCCCAATAATTACATTAGGCTCATAATTATTAGCCAAAAGCAAATTAGCAGCCCCATCACAAGCTATTAAAAAATCAGCATTTTTTAGATAATTTAAGGTTATTTTATTAGTACAAAACTCCCCATTAGCCATAATCACGCAAGTCATTTTAAATCCTTTTTCCAAGAAAATAAGTAAATAATACCTAAGATAAAAAACAAAATCATAAGCATTAATACAGCTAAATTAGAACTATCTTCAATGTAAAGAATAGTCCAAATATAAATAGAAGCAATGTTTGAAATACTTATATAAATATAATGATTTATTATTTTTTTTAGACTTAAAATAGTTGCTATAAGCCCACTTGAGAATATAAAGCTTTCAAGATAAATAAATCTTGATTCTAAATTCTGTAAATAAAAAGAATAAAAATAAGCAATAATAAAAATTGCTATATAAATTAATATAAAATTTTTCAAGCTTAAAGTCTTAATTAAAGTATTTTTATTCCAATAAAAATAGCCATAAATCATCATAGGAAAATAGCATAATAAATACAAAAATACTTCTCCAAAAAGTCTATTTATATAAGCAATATAAGCATAAATTAAAGCATTAAATACACCTACAATAAAGCATAATTTATTTTTTACTCCCATTAATAATACATATAAAATTCCAGTAAAAAGGGCAAAAAAGTTTAAAACATTCGAATTGGTAAAATAAGCAAAAGCTAAACTAAAAATAAGCGAAGTTAAAAATAATCTCATAATATCTCCTTAATCAGCATTACCTGTCCAAGTTCAATGGGTTTAATCTCAGCTAAAAGCACCCCAAAAAAATCTTATTATAATTATAAAAATTAATAATCTTATTAATCAATTTGTTTTATAATCACAGCTTTTAATTTACACCAATTTGGAGGTCAAAATGGCTTTGGATTCGGCAAGAAAAGCTGAAATTATCAGCAAATATGCAAGATTTGGTGGCGACACAGGTTCGTCTGAAGTTCAAATTGCTTTACTTACAGAAAGAATTGCAATATTAACAGAACACTTAAAAGTATTTAAAAAAGACTTTTCATCAAGACTAGGACTACTTAAATTAGTTGGTCAAAGAAAAAGACTTTTAAAATATTTAAAAGCTACAAAATACGATGTTTATGTTAAATTAATTAACGAATTAAACATTAGAGATAAATAATTCTTAGCCCCTTTTTGGGGCAAAATACTATGATTTTATACGATAATTTAGAAGAAATTACCTACCTTGAAAAACTAGCAAATTATCTAAGCTCTAAAGATATTGAGCTTGTTTTAACCAATAATGATGAAATGCAAGAAATCAATAAAAATACAAGAAATATTGATAAAACTACTGATGTTTTAAGTTTTCCACACGATAATTCTTTTTTATATACTAATTTTTTAGGCTCATTAGTTATTAATACCGAACTAGCAAAAACTAAAGCTTGTGAATTAGGGCATAGTTTAGAAGATGAAATATCTTTATTATTTATTCATGGAATGTTACATTTATTAGGGTATGACCACGAAATAGATAATGGCGAAATGAGAGCAAAAGAGATTGAGCTAATAAAAGAATTTAATTTACCAACAAGCCTTATAGTAAGAACTTTAGATTAAATCTTTTTATGTAGAATGATAACTATTTTATTTTTTAAAAGGATATTCTATGGAACAAAATGCTTTAGTTCAATTTTTACCATTAATCGTATTATTTGCGATTTTTTATTTTTTAATTATTCGCCCACAACAAAAACAAGCAAAAGCACATAAAGAAATGCTAAATTCACTTACTAAAGGTGATAAAATAGTTACCAATGGTGGTTTAATTGTTGAAGTTGTAAAAGCTGAAGATGATTATTTAAAAATTAGATTAAATGATGATGTTGTTGCTAAATTAGATAAAAATTTTGTAGCTAGAAAAGTAGAAAACACAAATAATTCGGAAGCAACAAAATAATGCGTAATCAAAAAACAAAAAGTATCACATATCGTTTTTATGTTTTAGTTTTTGTTACACTTTTTGGCATATTTTTAAGTGTGCCAAGCTTTTTTTCTATAAATGGTCCTAAGATTAATTTAGGGCTTGATTTACAAGGCGGACTTCATATGCTTTTAGGTGTAGAAACCAATGAAGCTATAAAGTCTAAAGTAAAATCAATCGCTTCAAGTATTAATTATTCTTTTAATAAAGAAAATATTTTAACTGATGGATTTAAAAGTAATGATGGTGTAATACATTTTGAACTACTAGATAAAGATGATACTGCTAAAGTAGATAAAATAATTAAAGAACTAAAAGGCTTAAAAGTTAGTGTTAATAATTCTTTTTATGAGATTACTTTAACACCTGAAGAAGAAGTTCAAACTGCTAAATTTGCAATAGATCAAGCTGTAGAAACTATTAGAAATAGACTTGATTTATTTGGACTTTCAGAGCCAACTGTTGCTAAACAAGGTGAAGATAAAATCTTGGTTGAAATTCCAGGCGTAAAAACTGCTGAAGATGAGCAAAGAGCTAAAGATTTAATAGCTAAAGCTGCACATTTACAACTGATGGAAGTAGATAGAGCTAAGGCTGATCAAGGCAATATGTTAAGTCCTGAAGAAGCAGCAAGTTATGGAGATATTATTTTACCTGATGTAAAAGATAAAAATATTAAATATGTTTTAAAAGAATTACCTATTTTAGATGGCTCTATGTTAATTGATGCTAGAGTAGGATTTTCTGATAAAACTGCTCAACCTGTTATTAATTTTACACTTAATTCAGAAGGTGCAAAAATATTTGGAGATTTCACAGGTAAAAAAGTAGGTCATCAATTAGCAATAGTTTTAGATGGTAAGGTATATTCAGCTCCTAGAATTAATGAAAGAATAGGTGGTGGTAGCGGACAAATTAGTGGGAATTTCAGTGTTGAAGAAGCACACGATTTAGCTATTGCACTAAGAAGTGGGGCTTTATTAGCACCTGTTAAATTACTTGAAAAAAGAAGCGTAGGACCAAGTTTGGGTGCTGATAGTATCGAGCAAAGTTTAGTTGCACTTTTAGGTGTATTTTTGATGATTGTTGTTTTTATGGGAGTTTATTACGGAATTAGTGGTTTGTTTGCAAATATTGCTCTAATTTCTAATATATTCTTATTAGTAGCAGTAATGGCACTTTTTGGAGCAACGCTTACTCTTCCTGGTATGGCTGGGATTGTTCTAACCGTCGGTATGGCTGTAGATGCGAATGTTATTATTAATGAGCGTATTAGAGAGCTTATAAGAGATGGCGTTAATTTAAGAGATGCTATAAATAATGGTTATCATAACGCAATGAGTGCGATTTTAGATAGTAATCTAACTACTTTAATTACAAGTGCTGCATTATATGCTTATGGAACTGGTGCTATTAAAGGATTTGCTGTTACTATGAGTATAGGAATAATTGCATCAATGATAACAGCAATTATAGGAACTCATGCTTTATTTGATTTGTTTGCTAATAGAATTGAAAAAAGTGGCAATACAAGACTTTGGTTTGGTTATAGGAGAGTGTGATGCAAGTATTTTCTAGTAAAAAAATATATGATTTTATGAGGCTTAGATTTGCATCTATTGGCTTATCTTTTGTTTTAGTTATTGGCTCTATTATTTTATTATTTACACAAGGTCTAAATTACGGAATTGATTTTAGTGGTGGGACTTTAGTTCAGATAAAATATACTAATAAAAATGCTCCTTTAGATGATATTCGTAATATTTTAAATCAAAATGAAGCTTTAAAAGGTGCTAGCGTTACGGAATTTGGAAGTAGTGATGAAGTAGTAATTAGATTTTCAAGTTCAAGTGATAGTTTAGGTAAAGATGTAGGAGATACTATTGTAAAAATGTTATCTTCAACAGGTGATATTGAGCTAAGAAGAGTTGATATTGTTGGACCAAAAGTTGGTGGAGAATTAAGACAAAAAGGTTTAATGGCTATTTTGGTATCTTTTGCACTTATTTTAGTGTATATAGCTATTAGGTTTGAATGGCGTTTTGCTATGGCTGCAATTATTAGTGAAATTCACGATATTGTAATAGTTATTGGAGCGATTTCTCTTTTTCAAATTGATGTTAATCTTGATACTTTAGCAGCTATTTTAACCGTTTTAGGCTATTCACTAAATGATACAATTATTATTTTTGATAGAATTCGTGAAAGCATAAAAGAGAGTAAAAGCACTAATTTAGGTAGTATTATTAACGAAAGCGTATCAGCAACTCTATCAAGAACAACTCTTACATCAGGAACAACACTCTTTACGGTTTTAATTTTGTTTTTTTATGGTGGAGATATGATACACGGCTTTTCTCTTGCTTTAATAGTTGGGGTTATTGCAGGAACTTTAAGTTCAATTTTTGTAGCAAGCCCACTTTTAATGTGGTTTAATTTTAGCGTTAGTAATTATAGAACTAAAGAGCTTGATAAAATCAAGAAAAAAGAAGAAAAAGAACGCCTAAGAGCAATGTATGAAAAAGGACAATTATAATGGATTTTGGAAGAGTAATTCATATATTCTTTACATTGATGAGCTTAACTACAACGGCTGGCTTTTTATATTATCAAAGCCCTGTGGCATTATTTATAGCAGCTAGCATTAATTTGGTTTCAACACTTTTAAAAATTGGTGTTAGAAATATTTTAAGCACAGAGATTTTTGCAAGTTCACTTGTAACTGATGTGCATTTAATAATAGCTTTTGTTTTAACTCAAATTTATGGAACTAGTATGAGTGATTTGGTATATAGTATGACAATAGGTGCTGTAATATCAAATATATTTACACTTATTTTAGTATTGATTGAAGCTATTAAAAATAAAGATGAATTTTAAGGACTAATTTATGTATAACGCAAAAGAAGTTGAGAAAAAATGGCAAGAAATTTGGGATAAAGAGAATTATTACGAACCTAGTAATGATTTTAGTAAAGAAAAAAAATATATATTATCAATGTTTCCATACCCAAGTGGTAAAATCCATATGGGACATGTAAGAAACTATGCAATAGGTGATGCTTTAGCAAGACGCTTTAGAACTATGGGCTATAATGTTTTACACCCACTAGGGTTTGATAGTTTTGGTATGCCTGCTGAAAATGCTGCTATAAAATATGGGCTTCATCCTAAAAAATGGACTTATGAAAATATTGATTATATGAAAAAAGAGCTTTATTCTTTAGGTTTTTCGTTTTCTAAGACAAGATTGCTTGCTACAAGTGATGAGATTTATACTAAATTTGAGCAAGAAATTTTTGCAAAAATGTATGAAGCAGGTCTAATTTATACAAAAAAAGCTAATGTAAATTGGTGTGATAATGATAAAACCGTTTTAGCAAACGAACAAGTTGAAGATGGCAAATGCTGGAGATGTGGTCATGAAGTAGAGCAAAAATCTATGAATGGCTATTATGTAAGAATTACAAAATATGCTGAAGAATTATTAAAAGATTTAAAATATTTAGAAGATAAATGGCCAAATCAAGTTTTAACAATGCAAGAAAATTGGATAGGCAAAAGCGATGGATTGGAATTTGAATTAGATGTATCAAGTTCTAATAAAGATTTAGATGGATTAAAATTCAGTGTATTTACAACCCGTGCTGATACGATTTTTGGACTTTCTTATTTTGCTTTAGCACCTGAACATGAAATTACTAAAAAAGTTTTAGAAACTAATTTAATAAGTGAAAATGATAAAGACAAAATTAAAGCTATGCAAAATATGAGTGCTAAAAATAGAGCTCAAAGTGAAAAAGAAGGCGTATTTTTAGGTATTTATGCAATTCATCCAATAACTAAAGAAAAATTACCTGTATGGGTAGCAAATTTCGTTTTAGCTGATTATGGTAGTGGTGCTGTTATGGCAGTTCCAGCTCACGATGAAAGAGATTTTGAGTTTGCTAAAAAATATAATTTAAATATAAAATATGTAATAAATGGCGAAAATAAAAAAGATAATGAACCTTTTACTGAATATGGAATTTTATTTGATAGTGCAGAATTTAGTGGCTTAGATAGTGCTAGTGCTAGAATTGCGATTGCTAAAGAATTTGAAAATAGAAAAATCGGTAAAAGTATAATCAATTATAAATTAAGAGATTGGGGTATATCTCGTCAAAGATATTGGGGAGCTCCTATTCCGATTGTTAAATGCGATACTTGTGGAAGTGTAGTTGAGAATAATTTACCAGTGGCTTTACCTGAAGATGTAGTAATTGATGGAGAAGGAAATCCACTTGAAAAACACCCTACATTTAAACAATGTAAATGCCCTAAATGTGGAAAAGACGCAATTAGAGAGAGCGATACAATGGATACATTTTTCCAAAGCTCTTGGTATTTTGCAAGATTTGCAAGTAATCCTAGCAATTGGAATACAAAAGCAATTGATGATGAAGCAAAATATTGGATGAATGTAGATCAATATATTGGCGGTATTGAACACGCGATTTTACACTTATTATATGCTAGATTTTTCCAAAAAGCTTTAAGGGATTTAGGATATTTAAATGTAGATGAGCCGTTTGAACGCTTACTTACTCAAGGTATGGTTTTAAAAGATGGTGCTAAGATGAGTAAAAGCAAGGGTAATACGGTTGATCCTGATGATATTATTAAAAATTACGGAGCTGATACTGCAAGACTTTTCATACTTTTTGCTGCACCACCTCAAAAAGAATTAGAATGGAATGATAGTGCGGTTGAAGGTGCTTATAGATTTTTAAATAGACTTTATGATAAGGCTTTAGGGATTAATGTAGTTGATTTTAGTAATATAAATCACGCAAATCTTAGTAAAGATGATAAATTAGCAAGACTTAAAGTATATGAAGCTTTAAAAAAGGCTGATGATGTATTTAATAAAACTTACGCATTTAATACATTAATAGCTGCTTGTATGGAAGGCTTAAATGCTTTAAATAACGCAAGTAGTGATGAAGTTTTAAGTGAAGGTTTTGCAATAATTTTAAGCATACTTGACCCAATTATCCCACATTTAGCAAGTGAGTTAAGTGAGAAATTATTTAATAGAACAAATATTAAAACTTATGAATTAAAAGAAGAAGTATTTGTAAGCGATACAATAAAACTTGGAATTAGTATTAATGGTAAAAATAGAGCAGAGATTGAAGTTGATGCAAATGCTAATCAAGATGAAATTATCAAAATAGCAAAAGATAAAGCAGCTAAATGGCTAGAAGATAAGATTATCGTAAAAGAAATTTATATTCCTAATAAATTAGTAAATATTGTAATTAAATGAAAAAAATACTTTTAAGTTTTACATTATTTTTTTGTGCTTGTGGCTATGCACCTTTGAATGTAGCCACTAGCAAAATGTTAGGCGAAAGTGTCAATGTAATTACTATTATAAATAAGGCTGAACCTAAAGATAGTATTACTTTAAATGATAATTTTACGAATTATGTAGAACATTATATGCATAAAAGTGTTAGTAAAACTGCAGATAGTAAGATTATTTTAAGAATTCTTAGTAGTGAATTTATACCTTTATATTATGATGAATTTGGATACGCTAAGAGTTATAAAGCTATTATTAGATTAGAATTTAATGTAACTTTTCAAGATGAAACAACTAAAAAAATTATAACTTCAGGCGAGCATATTTTTAATACAAATACAATTAGTGTTTTAAGTGATGAGCAAAAAAGTAGAGCTATTAATTTAGCTAGCCAAAAGGCGTTTAACGAATTTGCTTTAAGAATTATTATGTAGTTAATAATTAATTTTGTTTTGTTAGTATTAAGAAAAAATTTTAAAGAGAAAAAATGTCTATTAATATTAATGTGATTGCTAAAGAAACAATTGTAGAACTTACCAAAAGGAACTTATTATTAACTCCTGAAAATTATTCAGAAGTTTTTGATGAGATTGCTAAAAAGTATGGAAGAACAACTCAAAATATTGATAAAATTCAAGGGTATATTTCTAAATTAAATCCCACATTAGCTCAAGATGTAAAAGGAAGAAATGTAAAAAGCTTAGAAGAATTAGTAGTATTTTTAATCTCTAAAGCTAATGGTATAAAAGAAGATAATAGTGATAAAAAGCTCATAATAAACTATAATATAATTTGTAAAAAATTATTAAAAATATTATCAAATTTACCAAATAAATCAACTAAAACTCTTAGTGAAGAAGCTTTAAATAAATTAAATAATTCAAGTCTAAAAACATTAGAAGAATTAAAAAAAGATTGGATTAGGGTAGATGATGATTTATTAGAACTTAATAATAAAATTCAACATTTAGGATTAAACTCAAGAGATGATTTTTTAGAAATTTTAGATGAATTATCTTTAAAAATTGAAAGAAATAATTCTAATGCAGTGTGTGAAAATTTAGCTCCATCTGTGGCTTATTCTTTAACTCCATCAATTGCTAATTATGTAAATGATGAAATCAATCAGTTTTGTGAGAGTATAAATGCAGAACCGCAAATATTAGGCGTAAAGCAAATTACAGAGCAATTTAGAAATCTAGTTAAAAAAAGAATAGATATTGATAGAGCAGAAATTTCAAGTTCAAATAAAGTTTTAAATGATGTTTTGGAGCAAATTAGCGATAAGATTGTAAGTATTCTTAGTATGGCTACAAATTCTCAACAAAAAGTTCAAGAAATTAAAAAAGAAATTGAAAGTATTAAAGCTGAAGATGAAGCTATGCAGACTATTAAAGCAAGATTGATAGCTATAGTTGCTATGTTTGAAAAAGAAATAATAGATTTAAAAGAAAAAACAAAATTAGATGCCGATACTTTAGGTGATCTTAAAATTAAAGTTCAAGGATTAGAGCAAGAAATTAACAAACTAAGAGAAGAAACTCAAGTAGATTTTCTAACTCAACTTGCAAATAAGCGTCAATTAGAAGAACAATTAAAATTAGCTGAAGAATCTTATGAAAGATATAATATAAATTATTCAATAGCATTTTTTGATATTGACCATTTTAAGTTTATAAATGATACCTATGGACACGCAGCAGGAGATACTATACTTGCTAATTTAGGAAATATTATTTTAAATAACATTAGAAAATTAGATTGTGCGGGAAGATATGGTGGGGAAGAATTTATGGTAATTCTTCCACATTCATCAATTGATGATGCAGTAAAATTTGCTGAAAAAATTAGAGTTTTAGTATCAGAGCAAAAGTTTTTATGTAAAGGTAAGACTATTAGTATAAAAGTAAGCGGTGGGGTTAGTGATAGAAGAAGCTATGAGACCCAAGAGCAATTTATTGAAGCTGTTGATAAATTATTATACGCAGCAAAAAATGCAGGTAGAAATAATATAAAAAGTGCAAGTAGAAAATAAACTTTCAAATTATTTAGATAATTTAGCGGAATTTTACGAGAAATTTGACCTTTTTAAGGCTCATAGATTTAAGCATTTGCTAAATTATGATTTTGATACAAAAGTAGTGCAAATTTTAGGCACTAATGGTAAAGGTAGTACGGGAAGATACCTTGCTTTAATGCTTAGTGATAGCGGGTATAAAGTAGGGCATTTTATAAGTCCACATATATTTTCTTATAAAGAAAGATTTAGTATATTTCAAAATCAAGTTATGCAAGATATTGATTTAGACATAGCTCATAATATTTTGCAAGATAAATTAAAAAAGCTTAATTTAAAAGAAAATCTTAGTTATTTTGAATATTTATGTTTTTTATCACCTATTGTTTTTAGTGAGTGTGATTATGTAATTTTTGAAGCTGGACTTGGTGGAGAATACGATGCTACAAGTATTTTTAAAAGAGATTTATGTGTATTTACTCCGATTAGTATTGACCATGCTGATATTTTAGGTTCTAATTTAGATGATATTTTTAGAACTAAAATTAAAGCAATGTGTGGTGTTAATATTTTTGCTAATAAAAATGAGATGATATTAAAAGCGGCCATTCAAAAAGGAGTTAAGGCTAGTTTTTTGAGTGCTGATTATTCAAAATTATGCCTTGATGAAAATGAGTTTTTAAAACATAATTTTAGCTTAGCTCAACTTGCATATTTTGAGTTAGAAAAACATTTTTATATAGGTAAAGCAATTAAATTAGATTTAAGAGCAAGATGTGAAAAATTAGCAAGTAATTTAATAATAGATGTAGGGCATAACGCTGCAGCTGCAAAGAATTTAAATCAAGAAATTAAAAAACAATTCCCAACTAAAGTTAGTTTAATTGCTAATTTTTTTGCTAATAAAGATGTAAAAGATATTTTAAGTATTTTAAAGCCAAGTATTAATGAAGTTTTGGTTTTTAACTATGAAAGCGAACATAGAGCCTTAGCAAATGTTAAAGAGATTTGCAAAGAATTAGATATTAAATGTAGTGATTTTAGTGATTTTGATACAGATAAAAATTATGCAGTTTTTGGCTCTTTTATGCTAGTAGAAAGGTTTTTGAGATTTTATGCAAGCAAATCTTTATGAGTATTTAATAAATAATAAAAATTATGCAAAAATTATTATATGTGAAGACTTAAACGAAGCAAAATCTTTATCAAATGTAGCTTTATATTTAGGGATAAATAGTTTTATTTTACCTGATTTTAGAGCAGAGATTAATGACGATTTACGCTCGTTTTCTATGGAATTATTTGATATTTCAAAAGTTTTAAGTGATTATTATGATTATCAAGATAAAAAGATTTTAATAATACCTATTAATACTATTAAAAAACCACTTCCAAGTAAAGATGATTTAAAGTGTTTAAAGATTGAATTTGGCGATAGGATTAATTTAAATTCTTTAGCAAAAGAGCTTTTAAGGTTAAATTATAATTTAGTTGATATGGTTCAAAGTCCAGGAGAATTTAGTATAGGTCATGAAAAAATTGATATTTTTTCATTGAAATATGAAAATCCAATTAGAATAGTTTTATTTGATGATGAAGTAGAAAGTATTAAATATTTTGATGCAAGTTCTGGACTTAGCTATAAAGAAGAGTGTGAATATTGTGATATTTTGCCGTTAATTTCATATGTAAGCGAAGAAAAATACGAAGAAATCAAAGAAAGTATTTTAAATAATGATGATTTAAATGAATACGAAAGTGTATTTTATTGGCATTTAAAGCTTAGTAATTATTTAGAGTTTTCTTATGTTTGCACGAAAGAATTTGAATTAGGAAATATAATTTCTAAAGCTAAAAAATATAGCGATATGGTGTTTAATCCTAGCAATGATTTTTTCAAATTAAACTCAAATAAAAAGATAAAATTACTAGCTAGTAACGAGAATAAATTCTTAGATTATAAATTAGGTGAAAATGTAGAAAAAATCATCTCAAATGCAGTTTTAAATATTCAAAGCGATGATGAATTAATATTAAGTCTTAATAAATATTATAAAAAAGAGAAAAAATATAAATCAAGCATAGTTTTAGATGAGCTTATAAAAAATGATTATGTAGTTCATGAGCGATACGGCGTAGGTAGATTTTTAGGATTAGAATTAATAGAAAATGAAGGAAAAAAGCAAGAATTTATTGTGATTGAATATCAAAATGAAAATAAATTGCTACTTCCAACTAGCTCACTTTATTTGCTTGATAAATATATTTCAAGTTCAATTCCTGAACTTGATAAATTAGGCAAAAATACTTTTGTAAAACTCAAAGAAAAACTTAAAACTAAATTATTAGCAATTGCAGGTGCTATTACTGAACTAGCAGCAAAAAGGCAGTTAATTGTAACAAAGGCTATTAAAAAACCACTTGATTATGAGATATTTAAGGCTAAAGCAGGATTTGTTTTAACAAGTGATCAAGAAAAAGCAGTTAATGATATTTTTGAAGAGATAAGCAAATGCACTCCTATGGATAGATTACTTAGTGCTGATGTTGGTTTTGGTAAAACCGAAGTCGCAATGCACGCAATTTTTGCCTGTGTTAAAAATGGTTTAAATGCCTTATTTTTTGTCCCGACTACACTTTTATGCTCTCAACATTATAAAACACTTAAAAATCGTTTAGAGCCTTTTGGAATTCAAGTTTTTAGACTTGATAGATTTTCTAATACTAAAAAAGCTATTATGAATACAAAAGAGCCAAAGGTTATTATAGGAACTCACGCTTTACTTAGCTTAGCAATTGATGATGTTGGGCTAATCGTAATTGATGAAGAGCATAAATTTGGCGTAAAGCAAAAAGAAAAATTAAAAGATATAAGTATAAAAGCTCATCAATTAAGTATGAGTGCTACTCCAATCCCAAGAACGCTTAATCAAGCTTTAAGCACACTTAAGACTTATTCTCAAATTCTAACTCCGCCTAATGATAGATTAGATGTAAGAACTTTTGTAAAAACTTATGATGACGCTTTAATTAAAGAAATCATAGCAAGAGAGCTTAGGCGTGGTGGGCAAGTATTTTACATACATAATCACATAGCTTCAATTGAACATAAAAAACGCTATTTAGAAGAGCTTTATCCAAAGCTTAGAATTTTAGTTTTACATTCAAAAATACCAGCAAATGAAGCTGAAGAAAAATTATTTGAATACGAAGAGAAAAAATATGATTTATTATTATGCACGAGCATTGTTGAAAGTGGAATTGACTTAGCAAATGCAAACACCATAATAGTAGAAAAATCAAATCATTTCGGCATAGCTGATTTGCACCAACTTCGTGGTAGAGTAGGTCGTAGCAAAATACAAGGATTTTGTTATTTTCTAGTTGATAACGAAGAAAGTGTTAGTGAAGATTCTAAGAAAAGATTATTAAGCTTAGCTAGTAATTCGTATTTAGGCAGTGGTAGCACTCTAGCTCAAATGGATTTAGAAATAAGAGGCGGTGGTAATTTATTAGGTGCTGAACAAAGCGGTCATATAGAACAACTTGGCTATGCACTTTATATTAAAATGCTAGAAGCTGAAATTAATCGACTAAGTAAAGGAAATATCACAAAAGAGATTAAATACGAGCAAAAATTATTAGTAAATGCTTATATAAGCGATTATTTAGTGCCTAATGATAAGCTAAGATTAAGCCTTTATAGAAAAATAAATGAGTGTGATAATTTAGCTAGTTTATCTACTATGCAAGATTCTTTTAACGATAGATTTGGCAAATGCGATAGCTATACAAGAAATTATTTTTCACTTATGGCAATTAAAATTTTATGTATTAAGCACGGATTTTGTGAAGTTAGTAATTATGAGCAAAATATAAAACTTTTAAAAGATAATGGTGAAAGAATTATTTTAAAAGCACCAAGCAAAAGCGATGATGATATAATAGATACTTTATTAAAATATTTAAATTCTTTATAAGAATTTAAATATTAATTCGGATTAATTAATTTGCTCAAGCATACTTAAAACTTCTTCAAAAGCAAAAGCCTCATCATTTCCTTGTCTTAAAAAATCATTCATATAATCTTTTTTACTCATTGCAAAATCAAGCTCTTTATCGCTACCTTTTACATAAGCACCAATTCTAATTAGAGTTTCGTTTTCTTTTAAAACTGAATTAAGCCTTTTAAACTTAGCAGCATTTTTTTTATGTTCAGGCGTTACTACATCTCCCATAACCCTACTTGCTGAATTTTGAATATTAATCGGAGGATATATTCCAAAATCAGTTAGGCTTCTATCTAATACAATATGCCCATCAAGAATTGACCTACTTTGATCAGCAATAGGATCACTCATATCATCGCCATCAACTAACACGGTAAAAAATGCTGTAATAGTTCCTTTACCTTCTTCTTTACCAGCTCGCTCCATTAATTGCGGCAATAGATTAAATACACTTGGTGGATAGCCTTTAGCAGTAGGTGGCTCTCCAAGAGCAAGACCGATTTCGCGTTGAGCCATAGCAAAACGAGTAACGCTATCCATTATAAATAATACATCCATTCCTTGCTCTTTAAAAAATTCAGCCACACTCATAGCACAAAATGCCCCATATTTACGCATTAATGCACTATCATCGCTAGTGGCAACTATCATAACGGTATCATCCATTTTACCACCTAAATTCTTATGTATAAACTCAGGAATTTCTCTACCACGCTCACCTATTAAAGCGACTACTTTAACGGCTGCAGGGGCATTTTTAACTATCATTCCCATAAGAGTTGATTTACCAACCCCAGAACCAGCAAAAATGCCTAATTTTTGTCCTACTCCACAAGTTAAAAGCCCATCAATACTTTTAATACCAACAGGAAAAGGCTCACTTATAAGCCCACGCTTAAGTGCGTCTATTGGTGCTCTTAAAATAGGCATCATTTTACTTGGTGTGATTTTTCCTTTTCCATCTTTTGGACGCATAAATGGATCAACCACACGCCCAAGTAATTCCATAGAGCAAGGAATTTTCATTCCTGCTTCTTCTAAAAATGCTTTATCTCCGATTTTAAAGCCTTCTACAAAATCAAAAGGGCTTAAAAATGAAATATGCTCCTCAATCTTAACAACCATTGCATAAGCGGTTTTTTCTTCATTTTCAAGTCTTATAACATCGCCTACGCTAGTGATTAATCCTTTAATCTCTATACTAATTGCAGAGATTTTGTATATAAAGCCAAAATTTTGTGAAATTGGTATTTTTGATATTTTATTTTTAAGTTTTTCTAAGTTCATTTTATTAGTGAATAAAATTCTTTCCTAGTTCTTTCATCGCTTAAAAATATGCCTTTAAGAGAACTTGTTATTGTTTTAGAATTTACTTTTTGAATTCCACGCATTTGCATACATAAATGCTCAGCTTCAATAGTTACAGCAACACCTTTTGGCTTTAATATTTCATATAAAGCTAGGCTAATTTGTTCGCATAATTGTTCTTGGATTTGCAATCTTCTTGAATAAACTTCAACAAGTCTAGGTAATTTTGAAAGCCCAACTACTTTTCCATTAGGTATATAAGCAATATGAACTTTTCCAAAAAATGGTAATAAATGGTGTTCGCATAAGCTATAAAAATCAATGTCTTTTACTAAAACCATTTCATTGTTATCAGTGTTAAAAATAGCTTCGTTTAAAATTTCTTTTGGATTTTTTGTATAGCCACTACATAAGAATTCATATGATTTTTGAACCCTTTCAGGTGTTTTTATTAATCCTTCTCTATTTGGATTTTCACCAATTTTTATTAATAAATTTTTAATTAAGTCTTGCATTCTTTACCTTTATATTTTGCCAATGATTAATTTTTTTAGCTAGAATTGTGCGAAATATTTTACAAAAGGTAGTTTAATGAAACTTAGTACAACAAAAATTGATGAAATTAATTACTCAGTAAGTGGTGTTATAGAAAAATCTTTAATAGATGAAAAGGTTAAAGAAATAGCTGTAAAAGCTAGTAAAACTATGCAAGTTGCTGGTTTTAGAAAAGGCAAAGTTCCTGTAAATGTTGTTTTAGATAGATATAAAGATTCTTTACTAAAAGACGCAGAACAAGAAGCGATTACAAGTGCTTATAAAAATGCAGTTAAAGAAACAGGTAAAGATGAAAAAGAATTAATCGGTGAGCCAAGCTTTAAAAAATTCGATAGAAAAGATAATGGAATTGAATTTGAATTCGTAGTTTCTTTTAGACCAACAATTGATTTAAGTGGTTATGAAGCATTAGTTCCTGCATTAAAAATAGAAGAAATTAAAGAAAAAGATATTAAAGCTAGAAAAGAAGCTATGCTTAAGCAATTTGCTCCATTAGAAAAAACTAAAAAACAAATCTTAAAAAAAGGTGATTATGCTAAGTTTGATTTTGAAGGATTTGTTGATGGCGTTGCTTTTGAAGGTGGTAAAGCAGAAAATTATATGCTAGAGATTGGAAGTGGTCAATTTATACCAGGATTTGAAGATGGTATGATAGAGCTTAAAGTTGGCGAAGAAAAAGATATAGAAGTAACTTTCCCTGAAAATTATCAAGCAGCTCATTTAGCGGGTAAAAAAGCAGTATTTAAAGTGAAATTACATGAAATTCACGCAAGAAAATTACCTGAAATTGATGAAGAAATGCTTAAAAAATTACTTCCTGGTGTAGAAAACCCAACTGAAGCAATTTTAGATGAAAAAATAAAAGAACAATTAGAAACAGAAGCTAAATTTAAACAAATTGATGAGAAATTAAAACAAGAATTTGTTGAAAAAATGCTAGAAAAATATACTTTTGCAGTTCCACAAAACATTTTGGAACAAGAAACTAATTTACAATTTAATCAAGCTGCAAGAAGCTTTAGTAAAGAAGAATTTGACAAATTAAAAGATGATAAATATTTAGAAGAAAAAAGAAAAGAATATGAAGCAGAAGCTTTAAAAAGCGTAAAATTAACTTTCATTGTTGATGAATTAGCAAAATTAAGAAATGTAGTTGTAAATGACCAAGAAGTAGCACAAGCTATTTATTTTGAAGCTTTAAGATACGGAATGGACCCTAAACAACTAATAGAAAACTATACAAAAAATGGCACATTACCAGCTGTTAGAATGAGTTTGGTAGAAGAAAAATTATTTGCTGATTTATTTTTAGGAAAAGATAAATGAGCTACATACCTTATGTAGTAGAAAAAACTAGCAAAGGCGAGAGAAGTTATGATATTTACTCTCGCTTACTTAAAGATAGAATTATTCTTTTAAGTGGTGAAATAAATGATGATGTAGCTGCTAGCGTAGTTGCACAATTATTGTTTTTAGAAGCTCAAGATTCTACTAAAGATATTTATTTGTATATAAATAGTCCTGGTGGAGTTGTAACTAGTGGTCTTAGTATATTTGATACAATGAATTATATTAAACCTGATGTTAGTACAATTTGTATAGGACAAGCTGCTTCAATGGGAGCATTTTTACTTAGTTCTGGAGCTAAAGGTAAAAGGTTTGCTCTTCCAAATGCTAGAATTATGATACATCAGCCTTTAGGCGGTGCAAGAGGTCAAGCGACTGATATTGAAATTCAAGCAAAAGAAATTTTAAGATTAAAAGCAATGCTTAACAAAGTATTAGCTGAAAATACCGGTAATAAATTGGCAAAAGTTGAGAAGGACACTGAACGCGATTATTTTATGAGTTCAGAAGAAGCTTTAAAATACGGACTAATTGATAAGGTATTAGAAAAAAGTTTTAAATAGGATAGGGCTTTGAATAAAGAGATAATACACGATGAATCTCCTAAGATTCAGAAATTAAGCGGTGGAGAATTTGAGAAATTTACTCAACAAGTAATTAAACAACTTATAGAGGATAATGTTCCACCAACTCCTACTAATTATTCTATTTATTTTGAAAAAATGTTAGATACTAAGCCTATGGCCTTTAAAAAAAGAGTAACAGAAATGATTACTTATGAAAAAGAAGACCAAAGTAATAAAGTTGCTGTAATAGAACAAGACATTAAAGAAACCTTTGTAAATATAAAACAGCTAGTAGGTTCTATTGCAACAATTTATAAAAATATAAGCACAATGAAAGCTTTAATTAAGAAAAAAATAGGCGATTTAAGTATCGCTACTGGTTCTTTATCTATTCAAAATATTTTAAGGTCTTTAGATAGTGATATGGCTAAACTCACCACAGCCCTTGATATTCAATTAAATAGTATAAAAAAAGGTTATGATGAGATTGTAAAAATACATAATAGGGTAAATGAGCAGAGTGAATTTGATGATAAATTCGGAGTGTTTAATAAAAGATATTTATATAATAATATTACTCAAGACATAGAAGATATTAAAAAATATGGTTATTCAATATCATTGATGTTTGTAAAGATTAAAGATAGTTTATTAAATACAATTGAATTACAAAAAGATAAAAATCTTTTGATGAGAAATGTTGCGAAATTATTATTAAAAACCTCAAGAAGAAGCGATGTTGTGGCACATTATGGAGATGGTATTTTTGTAATGGCAATGAAACATACAAATATAGTTAATGCAAAAAAAGCTTGTGAGAGAATTTCAGACTTATTTTACAATACAACATTTTTTATAAATGATAATGAAATTGATATTAATATAGAAATGAGCGTTGTAGCACTTAGTGGCGATAATTATGAAGAACAAATTCTTGAGGCTATTAGCGTATTACCGAATACTGGTAAAAATAAAGAAATTTATGCTGTAGTTGGAGATAGTGAAGAAAATGATGCTTAAATTAATAACTTATCCTAATAAATTATTATTTACTAGGAGTGAAGAAGTTAAGGTATTTGATGAAGAGTTACATACATTTTTAGATGATATGTATGAAACTATGATTTCATCTAGTGGTATAGGTTTAGCAGCAATACAAGTTGCAAAACCTTTAAGAATATTTTTGATTAATTTATTAAATGAAAATGAAGAACAAAATAAAGATGATTTGATTGAATTTATTAATCCAATAATAACACCTATTGGAGAAGGAACGCAAGTTTATGAAGAAGGTTGTCTTAGTGTTCCTGGTTTTTTTGAAGAAGTAACTAGATATAATAAAATTAAAGTTGATTATTTAGATAGATTTGGAAATCAAAAAACTTTAGAAGCTGAAGGGCTTTTAGCAGTTGCTATTCAACACGAAAACGACCATCTTGATGGACATTTATTCATAGAAAAAATATCATTTAGCGGAAGAAAAAAATTAGAAAAACATTTAAAAAGTTCTAAAAAGCCTAAAAAATAATTATGGCTTTTTAGATTATTGTTTATATCTTCATTTATTTTTCAAAATAATTTATATTTTTATAATTCATAGTGATATTTTAAAAAAAGTATAAAAATATTTGTTGTTAAAATCTTTTGGAATTTAATTTGCAATGCTTTTATAGAACTTACTTTGTATTATGCTTGTAGTTTAAATCATTTGATTAGTTTGTAAATATTATTAGACAGATTTGATATTTAAAACTTAAGTGAATATTAAAAATTACGCAGCTTATAAATATAGTAATTTATATTAATTTAAATAAAATAATTGGTTTTAATAAGATATTAAAATACTTAAATTGATACTAAAAATTAAAATTGTAACTAAGCAGAAAAAATCGGATATTATTTTTTATTACAAAATAATTTTTAACAATACAAGTACTAAATACTAGATATTTTTATAAGATTTTCATTAGCTATTTTATACTTTTAAAAACTATTAAACAAACCTAGAAATTAAATTAATATCAAGATTTTAAATATTTTATAGGTAATATATCATTTCTATAATTTAAAATATTGACTATCTTAGACTTAAAATTTATATTAAAATCTTAAAAATAAATTTATATTTGACACTTTTTTGCCACTACATATTTTTATAATAAATTGATTTTTTAGAAGGAGTATAGATGTTATCAAGGAGAAATTTTATAAAAGGAGTAGCAGGAGTTGGCCTTAGTGCACCTTTAGCATTAAACGCTAATGACAATTTAGGAAAAGACATAAAATTTGATGAAATAGCTGATGTTATTATAATCGGAAGTGGTGTGAGTGCTCATATTTGTGCTGCTTATTTAGTAAAGAATAAAATTGATGTTTTAATGATTGAAAAGATGGATAGAATTGGTGGTAATTCTGCTTTATCTCAACAAGATTTTGCTGTTCTTAATTCAGATTTACAAATTAAAGCTGGCATAAAAGATAGCGAAGAATTATTTTTAAATGATTTAAATAAAGCTGGAGCTGGATATAATCATTTAGAACATTCTTTAAGAATTATAAGAAATTCAAATGAAGCATATGAATTTGCTAAAAGTTGTGGGGTTAAATATGCTGATAAGCTTAAGTTTTTAGGCGGTCATAGTGTTGCTAGAAGTGTTGAAACTATTGGCGGTGGTGGTGCTTGTATTAGCACTTTAAATGAATTTTTTATAAAACATAATGGAAAGATTAAAAACGAAACTAAATGTGATGAAATCATTCAAGATGAAAGTGGCAAAATAATTGGCGTAAGCGTTAGAGAAAATTATAGATTTAATAGAAATCTAGCAAATGATGATAGAGAGAATTTAAGTGGAGATAAAAAACACTATAAAGCAAGGCTTGCGGTAGTTTTTGCAACAGGTGGATTTAGCCGTGATATTGAGTTTAGAAGTATAGTAAATCCTAGATTAAGGTTGGCAAAAAGCCCTTCAAGTTTAGGTCAGACTGCTGGTGCATTAAAACAAATGTTAAAGGTAGGAGCAATCCCAACTCAATTAGCACTTAGTAGATTTTCTTTTGGAATTCCTACAGAAGATTTAATTTATGGGATTATGGTTGATTGCAATGCTAAAAGATTTTTAAATGAAGATGGGGATAGACAAGGTTTATCAAATAAAATTTTAGCTCATATGGAAAAGATTAACACAACAATTTATCCAATAATTATTTTTGATAGCACAGGATTTGCTAATTCGCACGACCCTAATAGAATGCAAAGTTTTATTACTGCAGGGAAAATGAAGAAATTTGATAGCCTAAGTGATTTAGCTAATAATTTTAAGCTTAATGAAAATGATTTATCAAATACAATGCAAGATTATGAAACAGGCATTTCAAATAATAAAGATGAGTTTAAAAAAGATTTAAGTAAGATTAAAAATTCTAGTATGAGTAAAGCACCTTTTTATGCAATGACAGCTGCACCAGGTCTTAGTTATACTCCAGGTGGTGTTTATGCTGATATAAATATGAGAGTTTTAAATATTAGTAACTATGAGCCAATTAAAGGGCTTTACGCGATTGGTGAGGCAACTGGTGGTGTTCATGGACAATCAAGGCTTACTAGTTGTTCTATTCCTGATTGTATGACTTCAGGAATTGCTTGTGCGAAAGATATTTTAAAAGGAGTATAAATGCAAAAATTATTAATGATTTTGATATTAAGTATTTTTGCATTAGGCAATGAATTTTCAATAAAACCACACCATGTTGATGTGAAATTAAAATGCACAGATTGTCATAAAGAAGCAAATGAAAAAGATTATAAAGCACTTGATTCTAATTCATGTCTAAGTTGTCATGGAAGTAAAGAGAAATTAGCAAAAAGGCTTGATTTTTTAAAAGGTAAAAACCCGCATAATAGTATTCATGATAATGCGAATTTAAATTGTTACACCTGTCATAATGAGCATAAGCCATCATTTAATATGTGTAATACTTGCCATAATACTAAAACTTGGATGAAGGAGATAAAATGAAAAAAACTATTATTTTTGTTTCATCTATTGTGGTTTTAACTTTAATTTTTGTGTTTTTATCTCATAAAGCTATACAAATGACTGGCGATGATAAATTTTGTGCGAGTTGTCATGTAATGCAACCGATGAAGGAAGCTTATATTAAAGATGTTCATAGTGGTAATAATAATTTAGGTATTAAAGCAAATTGTGTTGATTGTCATTTGCCACACGATAATATAGTAAATTATCTAAGCACAAAAGCTTATAATGGCATTAAAGAATTTAGTATCACTGCTATTGGAGCTGATGAAAAGATAGATTGGTATGAAAAACTCAATCATAAAAAAGATTATGTTTATGATAGTGGATGCTTAAAATGTCATCAAGATATTACTAAAATTAATTCTAAAAATGAAATGCAAAATACAATGCATAAAAGATATTTAGATTACGCAAATGAATTAAAATGTGTAAGTTGTCATACCCATGTAGGTCATGATGGTTTAAGGGGTAAATTAGATAAAAAATGAAAAAATACACAATTTTATATGCAGAAGATGATTTAAATCTAGCAAGTCAAGTTATTGATTTGCTAGAACTACTTGATTTTAATGTGCTTTATGCTAAAGATGGCTTAAGTGCTTTAGATATATATTTGGCTAAAAAGCCTGATATATTATTACTTGATATTTCTATGCCAAAACTTGATGGTTTAAATTTATTAGAAAATATAAGAAATTCTGATAATAAAATTCCTGCTATTATGATTACAGCTTTAAGTGATAAACAAACTTTATTAAGTGCAGTTGAGCTTAATATTTGCAAGTATTTAATAAAACCTTTTGATAGGATTAAACTTGAAGATGCTTTAAAAAAGGCTATAAAAAGTATTAATAATAAAATTAAATTAAGCAATAATATATATTTAGATATTGATTTAAATGAGTTATTAATAAATGATGAGATTATTAAGCTTAGCAAAAAAGAATTTTTATTGCTTGAAATTTTGTTAAAAAGTAGTCCTAACATTGTAGATATTTATAAGATTTGCGATTATGTATATAATGATTATGATGTAAGTTCTGATGCTATTAAATCACTCATTAAAAATCTTAGAAAGAAATTAGGCGATAAAGGTATAATTCATAATGCAAATTCTCGTGGATACTATATCAAAATTACTTAATATAAGCATTCGCAAAAAAGCTTTTATATTTGTTTTAACTTTGATTATTTTTTTATGTTTTATTTTGAATTTTTTATATATTTCTTGGCATAAAAATTATTTATTTCAAAACAAAAATAGTTTTAATGATAGGTTTATTTATTTTTATAATGATTTTTTAAATAATTTATTAAACAATACGCTTAGTATTAGTTATGAATTTGGTTCTAATTTAGATTATTTAAAAAATGATGAAAAGCTAAATAAATTAAATAAATTATTTTTAAATCTAAGCTCAAATGAGGCGTATTTAAAGGATATTAAATTATTTATTTTAAAAGAAAATATTTGCATAGAAAAAGATAAAATAAAATTAAATTGCCAATATGATTTTAATAATCAAACAGATATTTTACTTAGATTAAATACCGAACCAGTTTATTTAATTAATTTAAAAATAAATGAAAATTATGCGATTACTTATACAATAAGTGCAAAAAAATTATTAGATAATTTAAAAATTCAAGATGATTTTTTAGCTGCTTTAAAGTATGAAAATGAGTATTTTTATAATGAATTTGATTGGCAAAATAAAACTAAACTTTTAAAAAATGATGAAGATATAATTAAATTAGATGATAAATATTATTTAAGTAATGAAATTATTTTAAATGATAGATTTTTAATATTGATTAAAAAAGATATTACAAAAGATTATAAAACTCATTTACATATAATAAAAAAGGCTTTTATAATTAGTGTGGTTTTGGTATTTTTTGCTTTTATTGGGGTATATTTTGTTTTAGGATTTTTAATTAATAAATTATTAAAAACCGAAGAAAAACTAAGAAAATTAAATGCAAATTTACAAGAAGAAGTAAAAAATCAAGTTGAAATAATTAAGGCTAAATTAGATGAAAATACACAAAAAGAACAATTGCTAAATCATCAATCAAAATTAGCTGCATTAGGTGAAATGATAGCTTGTATAGCTCATGAATATAGACAGCCATTAGCAACTTTAGGTGCAATTTCTAGTTATCTTGAGATTAGTTTAGAAAAACAAAAAATTGATGATAAGTTTCATCAAAAATTAAAAGAGATAAATCCTATTTTAAATTATATGTCAAAAACTATTGATGAATTTTATGATTTTTATAAGACAAAGCAAGAAAAAAGCTCTTTTTATGTTTATGAAGCTATTTTAAATTCTTTAACGATTTGTAATGCAAGCCTTACAAGGAATGCAATTAATACTACTTTAAGACTTGATAAGAATTTAAAAATAAATTCATATAAAAATAGTTTAGCTCATGCAATAATCAATCTTATTACAAATGCAAAAGATGCTTTAGTTAATATAAAAAATCCTTATATTATAATTAATCTTTATGCTTATAAAAATAATATTTACATTAGTATAAAAGATAATGGAATAGGGGTTAAAAAGGATTTAGAAGAAGAAATTTTTAAACCTTATTTTAGCACGAAAAATGGTTCAGGGCTTGGGCTTTTTATGATAAAAAATATTTTAAATAGCGAGTTAAATGCTGATGTATTTTTAAAAACTAGAAAAATTGGAGCTAATTTTTATATTAGGATTGCTTATGAATGAGTTGTTTTGTTTAATTGTAGGTAGTGGTATTAGTGGTTTAACATTGGCGAATTTATTGGTTAAACAAGATATTTTATTAATTGAGCAAGATGATGAATTAGGCGGAGCTAAGAGTTATTTAAATTTTGCTGCTAGTAATTCATCTTTTCAGCAACTAGCAAATATAAAAGATGATAAATTTTATGATGATTTGATTTCTTATTCAACTAATTATGCTGATTTTACTTTATTAAAAGAGCTTAGTGAAAAATCAGCACAAGCTACTCAACTTTTAAAAAGTTTTGGGGTTGAATTTGAATTAGCTATATCAAATAGCTTAAATCATTCAGTTCCTAGAGAATTACACCCTTTAAAAAATGCTAAAGAAAGTGTGATAAATCCATTAATCAACAGATTGCTTAGTAAAAATGTAAATATATTAACTAAGGCTAAATTAATTGATTTTGATAATGGTATTGCAAGTATTTTACATAAAGATGAAATCATAAAAATTAAGGTTAAAAATATAGCTTTTTGCACTGGTGGATTTGCAAACGATAAAGAATTTATAAAAATTCATTATCCACTAGCTTATTATGCTAAAACTATGTCTAAGAACAATTCAAATTCTTTAAAGATTTTATTAAAAAATGGAGCAATCCCAACTCAATTAAGTCTAATGAGATTTGCTTTTGTTTTGCCTATGGATATTTTTAAATATGGAATTTTAATTAATTCTGATTTTAAAAGATTTGTTAGAGAAGATAGCTCAAGGCAAGATTTAGCAATAGCGATTTTAAATGAAATTAAAAATAATAAATTAGTTAAATTACTCCTAGATAATCACGGAATAAATTATATAAATGATACAAGTATATTTTACAAATACTATTCTTTAGAAGAAATTGATAAAAGATTAATTAATTGCGTTGATGAATATAATAGCTATTTTGGTAATAGGATTGATAAATTGGGTAAAAATCTTAATAATATTTCTATTAAAGCAATTAATAAGCCTATGTTTTATTTGGCTAATGTAGATGTTTATTTAAACTATACTTTAGGTGGGGTTAAATCAGATATATTTGCAAGAGTAGTTGATATGGATACTAATACAGCTAAGAATAATATGTTTGCTATAGGAGAAGTTAGTTCTATGTTTGGAGAAGCAAGGCTTAGTGGAGCTGCTAGCATAGCTTGTGTTGTATTTGCTATGAATGCTAGTAAATTTATGCTATCAATTTGAAAGTATTAATAATTTTTTTATAATCTAGCTAAATAGGAGAAAATATGAAGAAGAAATACTCATTTTTTAAAAACGCAAGTTATGCTTTAGCAGGGGTTAAAAGAGCTTTAAATGAAAGTGCTTTTAGGATAGAATTTGCAATAGGAATTTGCTTTATTTTATTTGCTTTATTTTATCCTTTTTCTTTATTTGAAAAGGCATTTTTAATAGGTGTTATTATTTTAGTATTTGCTGCTGAATGCTTTAATACCGCTATTGAGAGCGTTGTGGATTTGGCAACTTCAAAATACCATAAACTTGCAAAAGATGCAAAAGACTTAGGCTCTGCTGGAGTATTTTTTACTATTTTAATAGCTGTTTTAACTTGGTTTAGCGTTTTATATAAGGAATTTTTATGAAAATAAGTGAGATTTATAAGATTTTAGATGAATTAAGTCCTTTTAATACCCAAGAAAGTTGGGATAATAGTGGGTTAATTTTAAGTAATGATGATAGTTGCGAAAGGATTTACCTTAGCCTTGATTTAGATTTTAATCAAGTAAAATCATTTTTACCAAATTCATTGATTATTACTCATCATCCTTTGATTTTTAAGGGTATTAAAAGTATTAAAAATGATTATGCTGGTAATATTTTAAAAGAATTAATCAAAAAAAATTGTGCTTTAATTTCTATGCATACGAATTATGATTTAAGTCATTTAAATAGATATTTTTGTGAAAAGTTTTTAGGCTTAGAAATAATTGAAAGCGATGGGTTTTTAGCTTATGCTAAGAATAATTTTAAAGATATTTATGAATTGGCTGATTTTTTAAAGGCTAAATTAAACTTAAAAAAAATATCAATATCTTTAGCAAAAGAAATAATTCAAACTGATTTAATAGGAATTTGCACGGGTTCTGGAATTTCATTGGCTAGTGAGCTTAAGAGTAATATATTTTTAACAGGAGATATTAAATATCACGACGCTTTAGCTCTTAGTGAAAATAATATAAGTTTAATCGATATTAAGCATTATGAAAGTGAGATTTGTTTTGCTAATTCTTTAGCGAGTAATTTGCAAAAATTACCGATAGAGATTATAATCAGCTCTTCAAAAAATCCATTTTTAGAGTATTAAGGACATACTATGAATAAACACCTATCACAATTAGTAGAGCTTTCTAAATTAGATAAAGAAATAGATAGTTTTTTACCACAAATTGAAAGTGCTAAAAGAGAAGCGAACAATTTAGAAGATAAAATTAAAAGTCTTGAGAATAAAAATTCAAAATTAGAAGAAAGCATAAAAGAAATTAGTGAGAGTAAAGTAAAAGTAGAAAATCACATAGCTCAATTTTCAACAAAAATCAATGAAACAGCTAAAAAAATTGCTTTAGTAAAAACAGAAAAAGAAGCAAATGCTTTAAAATTAGAAGAAGAAATCGCAAGAGAGCAATTAGAAGCTGCAAATGAAGAAATATCAAAATTAGAAAAAATAGTAGATAATAAAAAAGAAGAAATTAAAGAAAATCAAAAAGAAATTACTAAATTAAATGATGATTTAACTATAGCAATAGCTAATCAAAAATCAGCACTTGATGCTATTGAAGAAAAAAGAAAAGAAATTTATGTAAGAAAAGATAAGTTAGCTAGCGAAATTGATAGCAAAGTTTTCGGATTTTATGAAAAAATTAGAAAATGGGCTAAGAATACTGCAGTAGTTCCTGTTAAAAAACAAGCTTGCTATGGTTGTTTTATGCAACTAAATAGCAAAACTTTTAGTGCAGTTTTAAAAAGTGAAGAGATTAATAACTGCCCACATTGTGGAAGAATTTTATACATAGAAGAGTAATTTTTATAATTTAAAAAATGTATTTTTTTTATATTCTTGTTTCTATTTTAATTTATCCTTTATTCTTATTGGCTTTAATTCCTTTAAGTTTTAAGGATAAATATTCTAAACTTTATCAAAAATTTTTACCATTCAAAAAGCATAAAATAGCAGATATTCATTTTCATTTTGCAAGTTATGGAGAAGCTGTCGCTTTAGGCGAGTTGATTAAATATTATAAAAATAAAGGTTTTAAAATATTACTTACTTGCTCATCAAAAACAGGGCTTATGAAAGCAAAAGAATTTGATGACAATGCTTTTTTACTACCTTATGAGCCATTATTATATTTATGGCTTAAACCTGCTAAGACTTTAATAGTATTTGAAGCAGAATTGTGGTTGGCTTTACTTAAAATATATAAAGATTTTGATAAAAATACTATTTTATTAAACGCTAGAATGAAAGAAAATAGCTTTAAAAATTATAAAAAATTTAGTTTTTATTATGCAAAAATATTTTCATATTTTGATTTAATCCTTGCTCAAAGTAATGAAGATAAAGAAAGATTAGAATATTTTAATGCTAAAAATATAGAAGTTTTTACAAATATAAAGATTACAAATAAGCCAATAGTTACTAAGCAATTAAGCAAAAATAAAGAAATAATTTTAATTGCAAGCACTCACGAAAATGAAGAAGAAATAATTTTAAATAAATTAGATAAAAATTTTTTAAAAGATAAATGTCTAATAATAGCACCAAGACACCCTGAAAGATTTCACAAGGTTGAAAAATTACTTTATAATAAAGGCTTTAACATTGTAAAATATAGCAATGATTGTGATGGATATTTAAAAAGTGAAGTATTTTTGCTAGATACTTTAGGAGAATTAATTAATTTTTATTCAATTAGTGATTATGTGATTTTGGGTGGTTCTTATGTTAAAATAGGCGGACACAATTTCGCCGAAGCTGCGTTTTTTGGCTGCAAAATCACTTCAGGAACTAATGTGTTTTCTCAATACTCAAGCCTAAAATGTATAGAAAATATAAAAATTAGTGATGATATTGATTTTACAAATGTTAAAAATGCTAAAATCAAAAACGAATATACTTTCAACGCATTATGCGAAATATTAGATAGGAAAATAAATGAAACAAGATAAAGCATATAAATTATTAGCAATTCAAGAAGGAATTTCAAATTCAGCTGCTAAAGAATTAATAGATTTAGGTTTAGTAATGCACGGGGGCAAAAGATTAGAGATTGCAAGGGGTCTTATGCCTGTTAATACTATTTTTAAACTTGCAAAACCAGAGCTTAGCGTATTGTTTGAAGATGATAATTTATTAGCTATTAATAAGCCAATTGGTATTGCGAGCGAACATATTAAAAATAATTACACTCTTTTAAATAGACTTGATAAGGATACAAGTGGCATTGTATTATTTGCTAAAAATGAAGAGTTTTTAAAGGCTGCAAAAAACGAATATAAAAAAGAAAAAGTGCAAAAACTCTACCTAGCAATTACTAATAAAATAGTAAGCGAAGGAATGGAGATTGATGAGCCGATTTTAACCATAAAAGGCAAAAGTGCATTTAGCAAAATTAGTAATAGTGAAAACGCAAAATATGCTTATACTAAAATAGAGCCTTTAATTATAGAAGGTAAAAAAACCTTATTAAAAGTGCAAATTGCAACAGGTAGAACCCATCAAATAAGAGTTCATTTAAATAGCGTTGGGCTAGGAATTTTAGGCGATGTTAAATATAGTAAAATAATTAGCTCAAGGCTGATGCTTCATTGTGCTAGGACAAAAATATTTGATTATGATATAAAAACTCCTATGCCAAATGATTTTCATAAAGACTTTGAATTAAAAGGGCTTAATTTAGACTTTTTATTTTAATTTTTAATGCTTTTAAGATAGTTTTTATTTTAAAAGCATTGGAATTTTATAAATTATACTTTACCAACGATAAAGCTTATAATTATTACACTTTGTTTAATTGCTGAAATTAAAATAAATCCCTTTAAGCATAGTAAAGGAATAATAATGTTAGATGTAATGCAAATTCAAGAAATTTTACCACATAGACCACCATTTTTGTTAGTTGATAAAATCACAGAAATCAATCTTGATGAAGGTTATGTATTAGGTTATAAAAATGTTAGTATAAGTGATCAAGTATTTGCAGGACACTTTCCAGGTCATCCGATTTATCCAGGAGTTTTAATATTAGAAGGAATGGCTCAAACGGGTGGAATTTTAGCTTTTCAAAGTATGAAAGATAGTGTTGATCCTAAAAGCAAGGTAGTATATTTTACAGGAATGGAAGAAGTAAAATTCAAATCACCAGTAAGACCAGGCGATAAATTAGTATATAAAATGAGCGTTGTTAAAAACCGTGGAGCAATGTGGGTGTTTAGTGGCGAGGCTTATGTAGATGATACATTATGCACTCAAGCAATTTTAAAAGCGATGATAGTAGATAAATGATTTCAGATTTAGCAATAATAGAAAATGGTGCAAAAATAGGCAAAAATGTTAACATTGAGCCTTTTGCATATATAGGAAGTAATGTAGAAATTGGTGATAATTGCATTATTAAAAGTGGTGCAAGAATTTTAGGAAATACAAAAATAGGAAATAATTGCAAGATTTTTTCTTATGCTATTTTAGGTGATATTCCACAAGATATTTCTTATAAAAACGATGATTTTTCAGCTTTAATAATAGGTGATAACACAACTATTCGTGAGTTTTGCACTATAAATTGTGGCACACAAAAAGGCGATGGATACACAAGAGTTGGAAATAATAATTTCATAATGGCTTATGTTCATATTGCACACGATTGCACCTTAGCTGATAATATAATTTTAGCAAACAATGTAACCTTAGCAGGGCATGTTGAAGTTGGCTCATTTAGTGTGATTGGCGGACTTACTCCGGTTCATCAATGGGTTAAAATAGGCGATTATTGTATGCTTGGAGGTGCTTCAGCATTATCTCAAGATTTACCACATTTTTGTCTAGCTGAAGGTAATCGTGCTTATGTTAGAAGTCTTAATTTAGTAGGGCTTAGAAGACATTTAGAAAAAGATAAAATAAATGAATTAAGTGAAGCATTTAGTAAGATTTTTAGAAGCAAAACAGGGCTAATTAGCGATAGAGCAAAAGCTTTATATGAGAGTTCAAATTCTGCCGAAGTTGTTAAATTATGCTCGTTTATTTTAAATACAAAGCGTGGAATTCCAGTGAAAGGAAATGATAATGAGCAATAATATTTGTAGTTTTTGTGGCAAATCTTATCCGTTTGACCTACTTTCAAATGGTAAAAATAATACAATTTGTCCTACTTGTGCTGGTGTTATATTTAAAATGTATGATGCTAAAAATAAAGAATTAGCAGTAGATGAGGTAGCTGATAGTTTAAAAGATATAAGTTCAAAAGCTTTAAAATCTCATTTGGATAATTATGTAATAGGTCAAGATAGAGCAAAAAAGGTTTTAAGCGTAAGCGTTCATAATCATTATAAAAGGCTTATGAGTAATGCTGATGAGAGTGATGTGGAATTAGCAAAATCAAATGTTTTATTAGTAGGACCTACAGGAAGTGGTAAGACACTTTTAGCTCAAACTATGGCAAAAGCACTTGATATTCCTATAGCAATTTGCGATGCTACGAGTTTAACTGAAGCTGGGTATGTAGGAGAAGATGTTGAAAATATCTTAACAAGACTTTTACAAGCAGCTGATTATAATGTTGAGCGCGCAGAATGTGGGATAATTTTCATTGATGAAATTGATAAAATTGCAAGAAAGGGAGAAAACCGCTCAATTACAAGAGATGTAAGTGGAGAAGGCGTTCAGCAAGCATTGCTTAAGATAATAGAAGGTAGCGTTGTAAATGTCCCACCACAAGGCGGTAGAAAACACCCAAATCAAGAATTTATTCAAGTTGATACTTCAAATATTTTATTTATTTGTGGTGGTGCTTTTGATGGAATTGAAGAGATTTTAAAGCAAAAGCAAGGCGAGAATGTAATGGGTTTTGATACTACTAGCGTTAAACTTAGTGAAGATGAATTGTATTCACATATTGAGCCTGATGATTTGATTAAATTTGGTCTAATTCCTGAATTAGTTGGAAGATTGCACGCAATTGCAAGTCTTAATGAAATTAGCGAAGAAGATATGGTAAGAATTTTAATTGAGCCAAAAAATTCAATAATCAAGCAATATCAAAAGATTTTTGAATTTGATGGTGTTAAATTAGAATTTGATAAAGACGCGCTTTTAGCTATTGCTAAAAAAGCTCTTGATAGAAAAACAGGAGCAAGAGGTCTTCGTGGGATATTAGAGCAATTATTACTTGATTTAATGTTTGATTTAGATAAATATGAAGGTTATGAAATCGTTATAAATAAAGATTTTGTTAATGGCGAAGGCGATGCTATTTTTTTAAAAATTAAGGATAATAAATGATACTAGACCATTTAATAGGGTTATTTTCAAGTGATATGGGTATTGATTTAGGCACAGCAAATACTCTTGTATTGGTAAAAGATAAGGGTGTAGTAATTGATGAGCCAAGTGTTGTAGCAGTTCAACATACAAAATATGGAAAGAGCAAAATTTTAGCAGTTGGTAAAGAAGCTAAAGAAATGCTAGGCAAAACTCCTAGTGATATTCAAGCAATTCGCCCTATGAGAGATGGGGTTATAGCTGATTTTGATATGACTGAAAAAATGATTAGATATTTTATTGAAAAAACACATAAAAGAAAGAGTTTTTTACGCCCTAGAATATTAATATCAGTTCCTTATGGTCTAACTCAAGTTGAAAGAAAAGCAGTTCGCGAAAGTGCTTTGAGTGCTGGTGCAAGAGAAGTGTATTTGGTTGAAGAGCCAATGGCTGCAGCAATTGGTGCAAATCTTCCCGTGCAAGAACCTGTAGGCTCATTAGTAGTTGATATTGGTGGTGGAACTACTGAAATAGGAGTTATTACTCTAGGTGGTCTTCATACTGCAAAAAGTATTAGAACAGCAGGAGATAAGTTAGATAGTTCAATTGTAAATTATGTAAAAGAAAAATACAATCTAATAATAGGCGAAAGAACTAGCGAAGATATTAAAATCCAAGTTGGTTCAGCTATTCAATTACCTGAAGAATTAACTATAGTTGTTAAAGGAAAAGACCAAGTAAAAGGGCTTTTAAGTAAGGTTGAGCTAAGTAGCGAAGATATTCGTGAAGCTATAAAAGAGCCTTTAAAAGAAATTGCTGATGCGCTTAAGTTCGTATTAGAAAATACAAAACCAGAACTTGCAGGCGATATTGTAGAAAATGGTATAGTGTTAACTGGTGGTGGAGCATTAATCCGTGGAATTGATAAATATTTAAGCGATATTGTAAAATTACCTGTTTATGTTGCTGATGAGCCACTTCATGCAGTAGCAAGAGGAACTGGAAAAATACTTGAAGAGATTTCTTTACTAAGACAAATAGTAAATGATGAATAAATTTAAATTATTACTCCTAATATGCGTTTTGCTTACATCTTCTTATTATTTTGTAGCAGATGTTAAAAACGCTGTTTTAGGGGTTAATGATTTTGTTTTAAATAAGCTTTATAATGCTTATGATTACACCAAACAAAATATTACTAAATATTTTAATCAAGTAAATCAGATAGATGAATTAAGCACAGAAAATAAAAAGCTAAAACAATACAAATTCTTATATGATAATTTGGTTATAGAATATAACAATCTTGCAAAAGCCCATAATCTTAAAAAATATGAATTTGAATTAGCCTTAACTAGGGTATTATCTTATGAAAAAATTGGAAGTTTAACTAAATTTTGGATGAGTTATGATGGTATAAAGCCTGATATTACTTATGGTTTGATATATGATAATAATGCAGTGGGGATTATGTATTCAAATAATAATAGAGCTTATGCACTTAGTTTAAATGATGAAAAATGTGTTTTTTCTGTGGTTGTTGGGGAAAATAAAACTCCTGCTATTTTACAAGGTAGTAAAAATTCAATTTATGTTAATTTCGTTACTGATTATAAAGAATTAAATATAGGAGATTTGGTTTATACGAGTGGAAAGGATTTGATTTTTCCAGAGGGTATTTATGTTGGAAAAGTAGTAAAAATCATAGATGAAGCTGGATATAAAAGAGCTATTTTAGAAGATACAAAAACTCTTAGCCCTTATAGATATGTTTATATGGTAAGTGCTAAAGAGAACTTACAAGAAATTAAAAATTAAAATCTTAAATTATTTTTTATTAATTTACCCTTTGTTAATAGGGGGGGGTGTAGAATAATTACTTCATTTTAAAAAAGGAGTAATTATGGATAAGAGTTCCATTTTAATGTTGCTTGATAATAAAATTTCAAGTGAGCAAAAGTTTATGCTAAATGATAAACTTGATAATTTAAGCGAAGAAAAATATAAAAACCTTCCACTAATCCCATTAAAAAGCCCAATTTTAGCAGCAGTTTTAGGATTTTTCTTCGGAGTTTGGGGTGTTGATAGATTTTATCAAGGAAATATGCTTTTAGGATTTTTAAAAATAGGTCTATTTTTAATAGGCTTAGCTTCGACACTTATATTTATCGGAGTTTTTATTTTATGGGCTTTATATATTTATGTATTAGTTGATATATATTTTGTATATAAAGCAGTTCAAAAAGACAATTACACAAAAATATTACAAATAATAGGATGATTTTATGAAAACAGATTTTTTAATTTCTAACAAAGGTCAAGAATTAATCAAAAACGAAGAAGAATTGAGAGTAAAGTTGAGTGAATTTGTAGGAGAATTGCCAAATGCTGCAATAGTTGATGAATTAAGCAATGCGGCAAAATACTATACAAATAATGGCGAATCAAATACAGCAAGATATTCTTTTAGACTAAAAGATATATGCCTTCCTACATTATTGTTTAGTTATTTTAGCTATGCGTTGCGTTCTATGTGGATTTATGCAGGAATTGTTTATGGGGCAATTGTGGTTTTATCTTTTTTTGGTTATTTTTATTTTAAACCAAAGGGTTTGTCAAATTCTTTTGATTTTTCTTATATTAGTTATGTTTTAATTTATGTGATTATAAGCGTTTTAACAAGCGCAACTTATAGATATTTTTTATTAAAAGAATTTTTCACTAAATACGAATTAACACCTATTAGCAAACCTAGAAAACCCATAAATATTTTAATAGCTATTGGATTTATTATTGCTTTATTGTTAGTTATAAAATTAATTAGCCTTTTTATTGTAGGTGCTAGTGTAATGGCTATTGGTGGCGTAACTAGATGGTAAGAATAGGAATTTAAAATTCCTATTTTATATAGCTTAAAGATTTTTTAAGCTTTTTTAATCTTTCTAAATCTTTATGCTTTAATTTTAATAAAGTATCAAATAATTGAGTATGTAAAGCTTGTAATTCTACTAATTCATCTTTACTTAGAGTATCTAGCCAATTGCTATTAATTTTTTCTTCTAACTCATTGGCTAAACTTTCTAATTTTAATTAAACCTAGAAAACCCATAAATATTTTAATAGCTATTGGATTTATTATTGCTTTATTGTTAGTTATAAAATTAATTAGCCTTTTTATTGTAGGTGCTAGTGTAATGGCTATTGGTGGTGTAACTAGATGGTAAGAATAGGAATTTAAAATTCCTATTTTATATAGCTTAAAGATTTTTTAAGCTTTTTTAATCTTTCTAAATCTTTATGCTTTAATTTTAATAAAGTATCAATTAATTGAGTATGTAAAGCTTGTAATTCTACTAATTCATCTTTACTTAGAGTATCTAGCCAACCGCTATTAATTTTATCTTCTAGCTCATTGGCTAAACTTTCTAATTCGTAAAAATCTTCATTAACTAATGCTAATTTGATTTTAGTTATCAATGTTTGCTCTCTAAATATGAAATTACGCCTAAAGCAGCGTTAGCACCATCAGCCGCAGCACAAACAACTTGTCTTGGGGCATCTACTCTTAAATCTCCCGCAGCAAACAAGCCTTCAACACTCGTTCTCATTTTTAAATCAACCTTAACAGCATCTCCTACCATTTCGCATAAAAATGAGCCATCAGTTTGTTTTAATACTTCATTTCTCACATCAAGTCCTACGAAAGTAAATATCCCTGGAACTGCTAAATCTTTTTTGCTACCATCATTAAATGCTATTTTAACGCCTGTAACTCCAGCATTATCTCCTACAACTTCTTCTACTTTAGCATTTAAAATAAACTCAATTTTTTCATTTTTCTTAGCTCTTTCAACGGTTGATGGAGCTGCACGAAAACCTTCTCTTCTGTGGATTAAATATACTTTAGAGCATAGATTAGCTAGATAAAGTGCTTCTTCAAGTGCGGTATCTCCACCACCTAAAACTGCTACTTCTTTTTTTCTATAAAACGCACCATCGCAAGTTGCACATGTGCTTACTCCACGACCAAAAAATTCATTTTCGCCTATAAAACCAGCTTTTTTAGGAGCTGCTCCTGTGCAAACTATAACAGCTTTAGCATCATCGCTTGAATTATCAGAGAAAATTATTTTAAAATTCTCGCCATTTTTTTCAACTCTAATTACTTCTTTTTGCTCAATTTTTAGACCAAATCTAGTGCTTTGCTCACTCCAAGGTGCCATAAAGCTAATTCCATCCATTACGGTTGCAACGCCTGGGTAATTCTCCATCTCACTTGAGCTTGTGATTTGTCCGCCTGGCATAAATTTTTCATACATTACAACATTTTTAAGCCCACCACGAGTTGCATATAATCCCGCACTAAGACCAGCAGGGCCACCACCAATAATAGCTAAATCTAACATTTTATCTCCTAATTAATAATTTTTATTATTTAATAATAACTTTATTAAGTTAATTATTCTTTAAAAATTTATCATAATTAATTGTATTTTCAATATTCCTTTCTCTATTTGTATTATATTTATTATTTATTAAACTACGTTCTGAGATAAATTCATCTGTTTTTATCCCTGCTATATCACAAATTAAATGTATTAAATCATCAGTCATAAAAGGTAAATTTTTTGATTTTTCTAATCTTTTTATTAAATCTTCATGCAATAGTTTAAATGTATCTGAGTAAAATATAATAAAAGGTATCTCGACTGTAAGTTTATCTATGATTCCATGTCCAAATATATTATTTTTTTTACTATCTTTTAAAATTTCTCCATGATCACTTAAGTAAATAATTATACTATCTTCATCTTTAAAGATTTCAAATATTTTGCTTATTATAAAATCTGTATATAAAATTGAGTTATAGTAATTTGCAACTATTTGTTTTTCTTTGCGTTCTAATTCACTATTAATATCATTAGCTGTAAAATATTCAAATTCTTTTGAATATCTTTTAATATAATCGCTATGATTGCCTAATAAATGCACAATATAAAAACTTTTATGATTTATATATTGATTTTTATATTTATTAATAATAGGTAGTAAAAATTCATCTAATTTTTGTATTCTCATAAGAGTATCAACATTAATTTTTTTGTTAATAAAATATTCGTTATTAGCCATTTTTGATATAGGACCTGTTATATTATCATACTCTTGGTTTGAAATCCAGTTAGTGACATAATCAGATAAATTAAATAAACTTATGATGTCTAAATTATTATAAAATTTTTTATTTTTTTCTGAATCTAAATTTGAAAAATTTAATAACATACTTAATGTTTTATAAGTGAATGTATATGGTGAAATAATATCATTGAAAATAATTTTATTATTAATTTTTAAAATATTTGGAGTTGTTTGTAAAGTTTGACCGTAATCTTGATAAGCATCTCTCCTTGAGCTTTCTCCTATTATTAATATAATATTTTTTATATTATTTTCTGCTACTAGTTTTTTATGATTTTCTGCTATTTTTTTGTAGCTATCATATATTTTTTCAAATTCTATATATAAATCATCATTTACAAAAATATTTTTTACAAAACAAATTATTGGAATTGAATTTAAGCGTTCATAGTTGTTTAATTTTATGGTTCTTCTAATATCATTTAAAAAAAGCAAAATAATAGTAATGATTATTATTAAGTTGGTTTTATTTTTTACATTAAATTTAAAAGATATTTTACATATTATAATGCTAAGTATAGTAAAAATTAATACACTTATTATTGTTTTAATATTTAAATATACACTGATAAATTCTATACACTCTTGAATATTAGTGTTTGCAATTGCTATTGTGGCATTATATGAAAATAAAGTATTAAAATTTATTATTAAAATAATATTTATAATCCCTATTGTTAGTGTTAATAATACCCCCCCCCATTTTAATATTTTTGATATATAATTTACTATTAAATTATTTTTGACAAATATTTTAATTATTTTTTGAATTATATAGGCTAGTAAAAATAAAATACAAATTAGTATAAAAGTACTTACGATTATATGTTTTGTAAACTTTAAAAATTCATAACCAATATTGATATAGTTAAAAATAATTATTATAAAAATATTGCTTAGTGTAAAATATAAAAATATTCCAAAATGCTTTAAAACAAATTCAGTAAAATTATTCTTCATCTTTAGCCTTTTTTTGCAAGATATTTAGGGTTGTATTTACTATACTAAATGCTAAAGTAGTATAAATATATGCTTTATTTATATGAATATTTAAACCTTCAACTATTAAAACGCCACCAACTAAGACTAAAAATGTTAAAGCTAGAGTTTTTAATTCTTGGAATTTTTCTACTAAATCTCCAATCCATTTACTAGCAATCATCATAAACATCATAGCAATTATTACAGCTAATATCATAATACTAAGCTCATCAGCAATTCCTACCGCAGTAATTACACTATCTAAAGAAAAAATTATATCAATTAAAGCAATTTCAATTATTACAACAAAGAAATTTGAACTAGCCTTAAAATTACTATTATCACTATGCTCGTTTTTTTGCATTGATATTAGTTCTTTAATTGATTTAATTATTAAAAATATTCCCCCACCAATTAAGACAATATCTCTACCGCTAAAATCTTGACCTAAGATATTAAATAAAGGTTTTGTAAGTTTAACAAGCCAAAAGATACTAAATAAAAGTGCTATACGAGTTAGCATAGCAAAACCAAGTCCTAAAATACGGCCTTTATTTTGAAGGTGTTTTGGTAATTTACTTACTAAAATAGTAAGAAAAATAATATTATCTATACCTAAAACTATCTCAAGTAATACTAAAGTTACGAAAGATAATATGCCTTCTGAAGTGAAAATCCATTCAAACATAATTGTCCTTTTTATTGATTAAAAAATGCTATCCTAACCGAAATTTTTTAAAGGAGATTAAATGAGATTAGAACACGATTTTTTAGGTGAACTTGAAATTGCTGATGATATTTATTATGGAGTTCAGACCTTAAGAGCAGTGCAAAATTTTGACATTTCAGGAAAGCGTTTAAAGGACTTTCCAAGACTAATTATATCTTTTGCGAAAGTAAAAAAAGCAGCAGCTTTAGCTAATTATGAATTAGGCTTAATTAATGAAGAGATTAAAAACGCTATTTGTTTTGCTTGTGATGAATTAATAGCTGGAAAATACAAAGACCAATTTGTTGTAGATATGATACAAGGTGGTGCAGGAACTTCTACAAATATGAATGCAAATGAAGTTATAGCAAATATTGCGTTAGAAAAATTAGGGCATAAAAAAGGTGAGTATGAGTATTGCCATCCAAATGACCATGTGAATTTATCTCAAAGCACAAATGATGCTTATCCAACATCTTTAAGAGTTGCTTTATATGATTATTTAAGCGATTTAATGAAAGCTATGAATTATTTAAAAGCAGCTTATGAAAGAAAAGCAATTGAGTTTAAAGATATTATAAAAATGGGAAGAACCCAGCTTCAAGACGCAGTTCCGATGACTTTAGGAAGAGAATTTAAAACTTTTGCTGTAATGCTTGGCGAAGATATACAAAGAGTTAGCGAAGCAAGAAGCTTAATTTTAGAAATTAACTTGGGTGCAACTGCTATTGGAACAGGAATTAATTCTCATCCTGATTATCCACCAATCGTTGCAAAACACCTTCAATACATAACAGGTGCAAATTTTGTAATAGCAGATGATTTAATAGAAGCTACACAAGATACAGGAGCTTTTGTTCAAATTAGTGGAGTTTTAAAAAGAGTTGCAACAAAATTAAGTAAAGTTTGTAATGATTTAAGATTACTTTCTAGTGGTCCAAAATGTGGCTTAAATGAAATTAACTTACCAAAAATGCAACCAGGCTCATCAATTATGCCAGGTAAGGTAAATCCAGTTATCCCTGAAGTAGTAAATCAAGTGTGTTATTATGTAATTGGTGCTGATGTTAGCGTTACTTTAGCTTGCGAGGGAGGACAATTACAATTAAATGTATTTGAACCACTTGCAGCATATAGTTTATTAAATAGTATTTGTATGCTTGAGCGTTCTATGAAGACTTTAGCTGATAAATGTGTAGATGGTATCACAGCAAATAAACAAATATGCGAAGATTTTGTGATGAATAGTATAGGAATTGTAACCGCACTAAATCCTTATATAGGTTATGAAAATAGTGCAAGTATTGCAAAAGTTGCATTGCAAACGGGTGCAAGAGTTTATGATTTAGTTTTAGAGCGTAAATTAATGGATAAAGAAAAGCTTGATAAGATTTTAAGCCCTGAGTTTATGTTAAAGCCACATATGGGAGAAATTAAATAATATTTTGAAATAGGAATTTTAAATTCCTATTTCTTTAAAAAGTAATAGATAATAATTTAATCTAAATAATAAAAATTATTATTTATTGCTTTTGTTTAAATTTAGCTAATTTTTTTTAGTTAAAATTTATCTTTAACAATCACAAGGAATAACAATGTATAAGATGATATCAAGTATGAAATTAAGCATAATTTTGTTTTTGTTGTTTGCTTTTGCTAGTGGTTTAGCAACTTTTATAGAAAGCAAATATGGAACTCCTACAGCTTGGGCTTTAATATATGCTAGCTGGTGGTTTGCTGCTATTCAGGTATTGCTAGGAATTAATTTATTTTTTGCAATATTTAGATATAAAATGTATGAAAAATTACCGCTTTTTATATTCCATCTTAGTTTTTTATTTATGCTACTTGGCTCGGCACTTACTAGGTATTATGGATTTGAAGGATATATTCATATAAGAGAAAATGAAACTTCAAATATAGTAAGCTCAAGAGAAGCATTTTTTAGTATTTCTGCTATGAAAGATAATAAATACTATTCAAGCGATGAGTTTAAATATATAAGCGTAATAGGTCATAATGATGTAGATATTAACTTAGATTTAGATGGCAAAATAGCTAATTTAAAATTAGAAAAAGTTATTTTACACGCAAAACCAGCTTATAAAGAAGAAATAGGCGGAAAACCTTTTGTGTTATTAAATGTTTCAGGAGAGCAAGGCTCAAGTGCATTAGCCCTTGATGAAGGTAGATTTGTTGTATTAGGAGAAGTTGTAATAGCAAATAAAAAAGCTATTTCAATGAATGCTAAGCTTTTAGAATTTAACGAAAACAAAATTAAAGCGAATTTTGATTTAGAAATATTTGATGTTAAAAATAAGAAAAATATAAAATTATTAGCTGATAATGAATTTAGCCTTGATGATGGAATGGTAATTTCATTTGAAAATTACAAAATTGGATTTGATAAATTTTACAAAAACGGCGTTAAATACTACGAAGATAGCAAAGATAGCGAGTATCCAAATGCTTATTTAGTAAAAGTAACTTATGATAATGATAGTTTATACGCATATTTATTTGAAGGAGAAGGGCAAAAAATCACTCTAGCAAATCAAACTTTTAGCATATCTTATACTGCTAAATTACTTGAATTACCATTTAGCTTTACTTTAAACAAATTTGAATTAGAGCGTTATATGGCTTCAAATTCTCCGAAATCTTATGCAAGTTATATTAGAATAAATGATGATGAAAGTAAGGATTATAAGATTTATATGAATAATGTATTAGACCATAAAGGTTATAGATTTTATCAAAGCTCATACGATAAAGATGAGCTAGGAACTATTTTAAGTGTAAATCAAGACCCAGGCAAAATACCAACTTATATTGGATATTTATTATTAGGTATAGGATTATTTTTAAACTTAATTTACAAAAACTCACGCTTTATGATTTTAACAAAACGCTTAGCAAAAATGAGTTCATTAGTGCTTTTACTTAGTGCTTTAACTCCGCTTTTACATTCTGATGACATTAATGAAGCTATAGATAATGCTAATAAAAATCTAGCCCCAGTTAGCCTAGAAGAGCATGTAAAAGAATTAAGCGTTTTACCAGTTCAAAAAGACAATGGAAGAATAGCTCCATTTGGCTCATTAGCACTTGATTTAGTAAATAAAATTCATAAAACAAGCACTTATCAAGGCAAAGATGCAACAGAGCTTTTAATATGGATTATGAGTGATTTTAAAGACTTTTCTAAAGAAAAATTTATTTATCTAAGCAATCAAGAAATAAGAGATTTTTTAAATCTTGGCAAGGGTAAATATGCTAGTTTTTACGATTTTTTTCCAAATAATGTATATGCTTTAAAAGATGAAGTTGATAAGGCTTTAAGAACCAATCCAAACAAGCGTGGAACTTATGAAAAAGAATTATTAAAAGTTGATGAGCGTTTAAATCTTTTATATTACGCTTCTTTAGGTGGTTATGTAAGAGCTAGTTTTGAAGATGGTAAAGCTTTAAATGTCTTAGAAACTAGCAAACCTGATTTAAAAGCTTATTTTTTATCATTAATAAATGCAAATAAAGACAATAATTATGCTTTAAGCTCAAAGATTTTAAATGAGATTAAGGCAAGTCAAGGAACTAATATTGATGAAGCAAAATTTAAATTAGAAATCGCTTTTGATAAGGTAGGGATTTTTACAAAATTAAGCCCTGTTTATTTATTAGGTGGTTTAGTGCTATTAATTTTAGTATTTTCAAGAATGATTAGTGGTAAAACAAGTCTAAAAACTGCCTTTAAAATAGTTTATTATCTAAATATTTTAGTTTTCATAGTTCATACAATTGCACTTGCTATTAGGGGATATTTAAGTGGTCATGCACCTTGGTCAAATTCTTATGAAAGTTTATTGTATATTTCTTGGGCATTAAGCTTAAGTGGTATTGTATTTTCTAAAAAAAGTCCTATTTCATTATCGCTTACATCAATTCTTGCAGCTATTGTTTTAATGGTAGCTCATCTTAGTTCAATTGACCCACAAATAGGCAATCTCGCACCTGTTTTACAAAGTTATTGGCTAACAATTCATGTTAGTATCATAACTGCTAGTTATGGATTTTTAGGTCTATGTGCTTTACTTGGAATTTTTGTATTAGTTTTATTTATTATGTTAGGAAAAAATAAAAAGCTAAATGAAAGAATAAAATCAAATATAAAAGAAGCTACAATGATTAACGAAATGGCTATGATTTTAGGCTTATCATTGCTTACTTTAGGTAATTTCTTAGGTGGTGTTTGGGCTAATGAATCTTGGGGAAGATATTGGGGCTGGGATAGTAAAGAAACTTGGGCTTTAGTATCTATTTTAGTTTATGCTGCAGTTTTACACATTAGAATGATTAAAGGAATAAATAATCAATTTACATTTGCAGTATGCTCTATGTTTGCATATTTGAGTATTATTATGACTTATTTTGGAGTGAATTACTTTTTAACAGGTATGCACTCATATGCTGCAGGAGAAGCTGCTAGCGTGCCTATTTATGCTTACATTAGCGTAGGAGTTATGGCGTTATTAGCGATTGTTGCAAGTAAAAATAAAAAGGAAGCAGAACTTTTATGAGAGATAATGTATTTATAATTGTCGGTGTAGTAGCTTTTTTAGTAATTATTGCTCTAGTTTTTTATTTTATAATCAAGAGCTCAAAAAATAAAGAAAATCAAATTCTTACACAAGAAAAGCAAGAAGTAGTCAAGAAAGTAAATGCTTTAGATGATTTGATAAAAGCAGCAAAGAGTGCAAAAACTCCAGCTGCTTTAAATAAAGTAGTTTTAGCGTTTTTACAAAGTCAAAGTCTTGAAAATAGAGCAAGTCTTACAACTTTAAGTGAAGATGCTAAAAAAAAATTAGGATTTATTAGTGTTGTTTGTGCTAACAAATGTGCTGAAGCAAAATTAATTGCTTTTTTAAATCACGAATTGGGTAAAAAATATCCAAGTTACAAAAGAGAAATAGATTTATATGAGAATTTAGGACTTGCAAGAAGAAGGATGAAGTAATTGAATAAACTTTATTTTAGGTATCTTGCTAGCCTTTATCTTAAAAATTGTTTAATTTTTATTATTGCTTTTGTAGGATTTTATTTATTTATAGATATTTTAATTAATTATAAAAAGCTGCATTTAAATACCAATATATTCTTATTATATATTGTATATACAATGCTTACAGCTTTTTATTATATATTGCCAATAGCTTTAATACTTGCTATGATTTTTACAAAAATATCTCTTATTAAAAAAAATGAATTTATAGCGTTTTATTCTTTAGGGCTTAGCAAAAATGCAAGTGTTAAGCCTATAATGTTTATAAGTTTAATAATAAGTTTTATCGCAATTTTTTTAAACTATACAAATATTGCTTATGCAGAAAACTATAAAAGCAATATTTTAAAATACGGATATTTAAGCAAAGAACAAATGGATTTGTTTTTTAAATATCAAGATGATTATATTTATATAAAAAGCTATGATAAATCTACAATGAATGATATTAAAATTATCAAAAAAACAAACAATGAAATATCTAAAATCATATTAGCAAAAAGAGCAAATTTTATTGATAATAATTGGGTTTTAGAAGACGCAAAAGTTATGGAATTTAAATTAGGAAATAATTTTGATGATACCTTTATAATTAATCAAAATTTAGAAAAAGAAATGATTTTAAAAGATTTTAACCCAAGTTTGCTTGATAATTTAGGCACTGATGATAGTTCTTTAAAAGACGCATTTTTTTATCTTAATAATTTTGAAGCTAATAAAAACATAGCAAGAGCTAGTATTTATAAGCAAAGTATATTTTTATTATATGCTCCATTTTTTATGCTTATAATTTTTTACAATATTCCTATTATGCCAAGATATAATGATTTAAATATCTATGCTTTAACATATACAAGTTTATCTTTATTAGTTTATGGAGTTTTATTTTTGCTATTAAGATTTGCTAGTAATGGTAGTATAAATCCTGAACTAGCTATTCTTTTGCCAATAAGTATAATTATTGTATATTCATTAATGAAGTTTAATAAAAATAAGTGATTATAAAAGGAGCAAAAAATGGACTTTTTAAAACTTGCAAATGGTATTAATACACCTTTTTATTTGTATGATTTTAACGAGATTGAAAATAGATTTAATAGTATTAAAAAAGCATTTAGTGGAGCTAAAAATAATATTTTTTACGCGGTTAAGGCTAATTCAAATTTATCTTTATTAAAGTTTTTAGCGAATTTAGATAGTGGATTTGATTGTGTTAGTGCAAATGAGATTAGAAGAGCTTTAAAAGTAGGTGCTAAACCTTATAAAATAATTTTTAGTGGGGTTGGTAAAAGTGCAAGTGAATTAGAATTTGCAATAGAGCAAAAAATACTTTATATAAATGTAGAAAGTAGTGCTGAATTAGAGCTTTTAGAAAGTATTGCAAAGAGCAAAAACCAAGTAGTAAATATAAGTATTCGTGTAAATCCTAATATAGATGCAAAAACTCATCCTTATATTTCAACAGGTCTTAAAGAAAACAAATTCGGAGTTAGTCTAGATAATGCTAGGGCTATGTTTTTAAAAGCACATAAATCAGATTATTTAAATCCAGTAGGAGTTCATTTTCATATAGGTTCAAATATCTTAGAATTAAGTAGTATTATCCAAGCTGCTATTTTGGTAGAAAAATTTATAAAAGAGCTAAATACCGCAGGGCTAAATATTAAGTTTTTTGATATTGGTGGCGGAGTTGGTATCAAATACAAAAATGATGAAATCGAGCCTAATTTAGATGAGTTTGCACATATGATTAAAAATATTGCAAAAGCACAAGATTTGACAATTTGCTGTGAGCCAGGTCGCTATATTGTAGGAAATGCAGGTTATTTAGTAAGCAAGGTTTTATATGAAAAAATTAACGAAGGAAAAAGATTTGTAATATGCGATGCTTCTATGTGTGAACTAATTCGCCCAAGTTTATACGAAGCATATCACGAGATTTTAAGCTTTCCTAGTGTAAATAAGCTAAACGAAAGTAGTAAGGCTGATTTAGTTGGTGGAGTTTGTGAAAGTGGAGATTTCTTAGCAAAAGATATAGTTTTACCACCTTTAATGGCAAATGATTTAGTAGTTATTAAAAGTTCAGGAGCTTACGGATTTGTAATGAGCTCAAATTATAATTCAAGAACAAAGGTTGCTGAATATTCTTTATACAACAATGAGTTAAAATTAATAAATAAAGCTCAAAGTTTTGATGAATTAATAGCTAATGAATTATCTTGTTTGTGAGTATATTATGAATTTAGAAGAAATTAGACAAAATATAAATAAAATTGATGATGAAATAATTAAATTATTAAATCAAAGAATGGAATTTGTAAAGCAAGTTGGTATTTTAAAGCATAATGAAGGTAGTCCAATTTATCGTCCTGTAAGAGAAAACGAGATAATAAATAGACTAAGTGAAAACAGCAAAGGCTTATTAGAAAAAGACGCAATTAAAGCAATTTATCAAGAGATTTTTGCAATTTCAAGAAATCTTGAATTACCACAAAGAGTTGCGTTTTTAGGTCCAATTGGCACTTATACTCATCAAGCAGCAAGATTATGGTTTGGAGCACTTAGTGAATATATTGAGATTGCTACTATTGAAGATGTTTTTGTTAGTTTAAATAACGATGAAGTATCTTATGCAGTAGTTCCTATAGAAAACAATACAGAAGGTGGAGTTGGAGCTACTCTTGATTGTCTTGCAAAATACGATGATATTTTGATTTTTGCTGAAAATTATTTAGATATTCATCATTCATTCGCAAGCACAACTGATGATATAAGAGATATTAAAGTGATTTTTTCTCATCCACAAGGCTATAATCAGTGCAAAAAATTCTTAGAAGCTCATAATATTTTAGACATTGAGTTTGTCCCTACAAAAAGCACAGCCGCTGCTGCAAAATTAGCAAAAGATACGCCAAACTCAGCTGCAATTTGCTCAAAAATTGCAGCAAAATTAAGCGATTTGCCTTTAATGTTTGAATGTATTGAAGATAATAAGGCAAATAAAACTAGATTTTTAGTGCTTAGCAAACATTCTTGCGAAAAATCAAGCAATTCTAAAACATCAATTCTAGCAAATACAGCACATAAAGCAGGTGCTTTAGTTGATTTGCTTAATGAGTTTAAAGAAGCAAATATCAACTTAACTAAAATTGAATCAAGACCTTTAAAGAAAAAAGAATTTGAATATAGTTTTTTTATTGATTTTGACGGACATATTGATGATTTGAATGTGCAAAAAATCTTAAAAAATAAAACAAATATAAAATGGCTTGGCTCATATTTAAAGAATGATAAATGATTAAGCAATTTTTACAAGGAATAGGCAAGTTCTATTCGGGTTTAGAAAAAAAACAAAAACTAACTATATTAGCAGCCATTATTGCAACCGTTGCTTTTATAGTTTTTTTACTTGTATATAATTCTGGTAATAATAAAAACTACTCTGGATATTCTGTTTTATTTGATGAATTAGATACTAAAAATTCAGCTGCAGTTGTGTCAATATTAGAAAAAAATCAGATAAATTATATTTTAAAAGATGAAAGCACCATTTTAGTTCCAAGTGCTGATGTTTATAAGCAGCGTTTAGAAGTGGCAAGTGCTGGAATTTTAAAGGATAATAAAGTAGGTTTTGAGATTTTTGATAAACAAGAATTTGGAGCTACTGATGAAGAACAAAAAATCAAGTTTAAAAGAGCTTTAGAAGGCGAATTAGCAAGAACAATTGAGAGCCTAAATCCTATTAATAAAGCTGCAGTTCATATTGCTTTTGGTAAAGAATCTTTATTTGTAAAAGAAAAAGAGCCACCAACAGCTTCAGTAGTTTTAAATATTAAAATGGGTATGAAATTAGGTCAAAAGCAAGTTTTAGGGATTAAAAATTTAATAGCATCATCAGTAGCTGGTTTAAGTGTTGAGAATGTTAAAATAATTGACCAAAATGGAGTTAATTTAGGTGCTGATGAAGTAGGGCTTGATGTAGATGAATTAAACGCACAAATAAATTATAAAAAAGAATATGAAAATTCATTAGAGCAAAAGATTATAAATGTTTTAGCACCTGTTCTTGGTGGTTGGGATAGAGTTGTTGCTAGAGTTAATGCTGATTTTAATTTTGATAAGGCAAATAGTCAAAGTGAAGTGTTTGACCCAAATTCAGTCGCTAGAAGTGAGCAAAGTTTAGAAGAGAAAAAAGAAGGCAAAAAAGGTAAAGAAGTAGGCGGAGTGCCAGGAGCAATATCAAATATTGGACCTGTTCAAGGCATTGAAGATGGAGAAAATAAAGAAAGTTATAGCAAAAATCAAAGCACAATTAATTATGAAATATCTAAAAAAATTACAACCATCAAAGGTCAATTTGCAACCTTAAATAGAATTAGTGCAGCAGTAGTAGTAGATGGAAAATACGAAATTGATGAAAATGGCGAAGTAAAATATGTAGCAATTAGCGATGATGAGCTTAAAAAATTACAAGGTTTGGTAAAAAACGCAATAGGATTTAATGATACTAGAGGAGATAGTGTTAGTGTTGATAATATTAGATTTAATAATATTAAAGCTCCAGTTCCACCATCAATTAAAATTACTAATTTCTTAGAAAGCTATATAATGCCGTTTATCCCACCTGCAAAATATATTTTTGCTATGGTGTTAATGTTTATATTTTATAAAAAGGTTATATCTCCGTTTATTAAGAAAATGCTTGAGGATAAGGTATTTACACCTGAAGAATTAGAAGAAATTAGGCGTGAAGAAGGTGCTGATGATGAAGAAGATGCGATAGAAAAATACCAACAAGCTAAGAAAAGAGTTGAAGAACAACTTGGAATTGACGCTGGATTTAGTGAAGATGAATTACAATATGATATTTTACTTGAAAAATTAAAAACTATTAGCACAGAAAAAAGTGATGAGGTTGCTATGCTATTTAAAAGTTTATTAAAAAACGATGCTGAATTTAATCAATCTCAAAAGGAAATGTAATGGCAAATTTAAGCAACGAACAAAAAAGCTTATATAATGATTTAAGTATTTTAGAAAAAATTGCAATATTTTTGGTTCTAATGGGAGAAGAGCCAAGCACACTAATATTTTCAAATCTTGATACAGATATGGTAATTGAAATCACAAAATATATTGCAAGTGCAAAGCAAGTCGATAGAGCAGTAGCTACTGCTGTATTAGAAGAATTTCACGCTTTACTTAAGTCAAATCAGTATATTAAAAATGGTGGTTTGGAATTTGCTAAAGAGATTTTATACAATACTTATGGGATTGAAGAAGCTGAAAAAATCTTATCAAAATTAGCAAAAACTTTAGATGGAAATCAAGCATTTTCTTATCTTAGCAATATTAAACCTCAACAATTAGCTGACTTTATCGTAAATGAATATCCACAAACAATAGCTTTAATTATTGCACATATGGAGCCTACTAGAGCAGCTGAGACTTTAGAGTTTTTTGAAGATAATTTAAGAAGTGAAGTAATCCATAGAATTGCTACTTTAGGTGATATTAGCCCAAGTATTATTAAAAGAGTTTCAACCGTTTTAGAGAGTAAATTACAATCTCTTACATCTTATAAAGTTGAAGTTGGAGGGACTAGAGCAGTTGCTGAAGTGCTTAATCGTCTAGGTCAAAAATCAAGCAAATCAACTATTGCATATTTAGAGCAAACTGATGAAAAACTTGCAACTACTATTAAAGATATGATGTTTACTTTTGATGATATTACTAAATTAGGCACAACAGCAATTAGAGAGATATTAAAAGTAGCTGATAAAAAAGATTTAATGATAGCTTTAAAAGGAAGCACGGAAGATTTAAAAGGTATGTTTTTATCTAATATGAGCCAAAGAGCAGCAGAGAGTTTTAATGAAGAAATGGGATTTTTAGGTGCTGTTAGGGTAAAAGATGTAGAAGAAGCACAAAGAAAAATCGTTGAAGTTGTTCAAAAGCTTAATGAAAGCGGAGTAATACAATTAGGCGAAAGTGATGAGATGATAGAATGATGAAAACTATTATTGATAATAAAGCCAAAGAGCATCATATTCAAAATTATAAATTTAAAATTCTAAGTTCATTTGACACTGATACAAGTGAAGAGCAGCTTAGTGAGGTTATTGAAACTCCACAAGAAATAAAAGAAGAGCCTGTAATAATTAAAGAAATTACTCCGCCACCACCACCGCCACCAAATCCAATCAATGAAGAAATGCTTAAAAAAATGGAAACTTTAAGCGATAATGTAGTAAAACTTCAAATGAAACTTGAAAAACAAGAAGAAGAATTTGAAAAAAGACTTTTAAATGAGATTGAAATAGCTAAAAAAAACGCTTATGAAGAAGGTTTAAACGCAGGTAAATCTCAAAATGAAGATAAAATAAACGAGCTTAGTATAAATGTATCAAATAGTATTAAAAAGCTTGAAAATAAATGCCAAGAATTAAGTGATTTTTGTGAAAAAACAAAAAGCGATTTAAACGAAGCTGCTTATTTAATAGCTAAAGAAGTAGTAAATAAAGAGCTAGAAACAAGTTCAGCAAAAATTGCTCTAGCTTATGCAAATACGATAATGCAAGGAATTGATAAAAGTATTAAGATTAAAATCAGCGTAAATCCTAAGGATTTTGATTATTTAAATAAAGAATTAAGCTCAAATAGGATTGAAATCTTAGCTGATGATGCTATTAATAAGGGTTGTTTGATTATTAATTCAGATACATTAAATACTCAAATTAACTTAAAAGAAAGATTAGCACAAGCAAGGAGTATGATATTAGATGAAGCGTAAAATTGAAAATATCAAAAGCCTTAATGAAAACGAATTAAAAGAATTATGTAGTGATATAAGAGCTACAATCATTGAGCAAGTTAGCAAAAACGGCGGTCATTTATCGTCTAATTTAGGCGTGGTTGAACTAAGCGTTGTTCTTCATCATTTATTTGATATAAAGGAAAATCCTTTAATTTTTGATGTATCTCATCAATGCTACGCACATAAAATATTAACAAATAGGAATTTAGAAAATCTAAGACAATTTAATGGAATTAGTGGTTATACCGAGCCAAATGAGAGTGAGTATGATTTTTTTATAGCAGGGCATTCATCTACTTCAATATCTATTGCAACGGGGGTTGCAAAGGCTTTTAGTCTTAATAAAAAAGATGCAATTCCAATTGCTATTATTGGTGATGGGGCGATGGGCTGTGGATTAGCTTATGAAGCTTTAAATGAATTAGGAGATAGAAAATATCCAAGTATTATTATCTTAAATGATAATAAAATGAGTATTAGTAAGCCTATTGGTGCAGTTTCAAGATTTTTATCAAAAAGTTTATCAAGTCCAATTTATCAAAAATTTAAAAAAGGCGTTGAAGCAATGCTTGAATACTTGCCTGAAGGTGCTAGATATACTGCAAAAAGATTTGAAGATGGATTTAAATTAATCACTCCTGCTGGAATGTTTTTTGAAGAATTAGGACTTGAATATATTGGCCCAATTGATGGGCATAATATTGCTGATTTAATAACTGCATTAAATCTAGCAAAAAGTCTTAAAAAGCCTGTATTATTGCATATTCAAACAATCAAAGGCTATGGTTATGAGTATTCTTTAAATGATGAGGGTAGTTGGCACGGAGTTGGAGCTTTTGATATAAAAACAGGTAAGAGTTTAAGTAGTTCAAAAAAACCTAGTGCAACGGCAATTTTTAGTGATATTTTAGATGAACTAGCAAGTAAAAATGAAAAAATAGTAGGTCTTAGTGCAGCTATGCCAAGTGGCACTGGAATTGATAAATTAATAGCAAAATATCCTAATAGATTTTATGATGTAGGAATAGCAGAAGCTCACGCAGTAACTTCAATGGCAGCTATGAGTAAATGTGGTTTTATGCCTGTTGTAGCTATTTATTCAACTTTTTTGCAAAGAGCTTATGATAGTTTAATTCACGATTGTGCAATACTTAATCTTAATATGGTTTTTGCACTTGATCGTGCAGGGATTGTAGGAAATGATGGCAAAACTCATCAAGGAGCTTTTGATATTTCATATATATCTTGCATACCTAATTTTAAAATTTGTGCCCCAACGAATGCTAAAAGTTTTAAATTATTGCTTGAATACGCTACAAGTAAAGTTGGGTTAATTGCTATTCGCTATCCAAGGGGAAGTTTTGCTTTAGATGAGAGCTATGAGCCAAGCTTAAAAACTCATTTTATTAAAAATGTAAATTCTAATATAAGCTTTTTAGGTTTTGGAGAAGGCGTTGCAAAAGCTTTAGCAGTTAGTGAAGAAATCAATGCAAATGTAATTGATTTAGTATTTGCTAAACCACTTGATAAAGAGTTTTTATTAAATCTTGCTAAGAGTTCAAAAGAATGGCATATTTTTAGCGAAAGTGCAAAAATAGGCGGATTAAATTCTATAATTTCTAGCTTTTTAAAAGAATATGATTTAGACATTAAATTAATATCTTATGAATATGAAGATGAGTTTATAACTCACGGAAATACAAATGAAGTTATGCAAAGCTTAGGGCTTGATGCAAAAAGTATTATAAATAAAATTAAAGGCAATAAATGATAGTTAGTGCAGGAATAAGTGAGATTTATGATTACGCAGAGCCTATTGGATTAGGTAGTAATTGCGCTATAAAACTTAGCGAATTAATACTTAAAAAGCAGCCAAAAAGATTGATTTTTATAGGTTCAATGGGGCTTTATACTAAAGAAATTGAGCTTTTTAGCGTAAATGAGTTTAAAAGTGCTGTAAATATTGAATTAGCTATGTTAGATGATTTAGTTTATACCCCTATGAAAACTAATGAAGTTTCTAATTTAAATTCTTCTAATTATATTTGTAAAAATTACGAATACGCTAAGAAAATGAATGAAAAATACGGGATATTAGGCGAAAATATGGAGTGTTTTAGTTTTTTTGCGACTGCTAATTATTATAAAATCCCAGCTAGTGCAATTTTAGTAGCGACTAATTATTGTGATGAATTCGCACACGAAGAATATATAAAAAACATAGCAAAAGCTAATGAAATACTAGAAAATTACTTAGAAAACAAAGGACTTTTATGAAAGAATTATTAGATTTTTTACCAGAAGAATACAACCTTAGTCCAAAATATCTAAATAATGAATTAGCAAAATTTGTATATCAAAAATATATAAATGATTTTAGCGAAGCTACAAGTTTATCAAAAGCTCTAAGAGAGCAATTAAAAAATGAATTTAACATTATGCCACTTAGCTTAAAAATAGCTCAAACAAGCATTGATGGGAGTATTAAATTCTTATTTTCCTTGCACGATAATCACACAATAGAAAGCGTTTTGCTACCTATGAAAAAAGAAAGAATAGAAAATGGTGTGAAAAAAAGTGCAAAATACACTATTTGTATAAGTAGCCAAGTAGGTTGCAAAAGTGGTTGTGCCTTTTGTTTAACGGGTAAAAGTGGGCTTATTAGAAATCTTAGCACAGCTGAAATAGTAGCTCAAGTATTATTTATCAAAAAATACGCAAAAATTCCTTATGAGCAAGGTATTAATATAGTTTTTATGGGTATGGGAGAGCCACTTGATAATTTAAAAGCAGTTAGCAAGGCTATTAAAATCTTTTCTCATAATGATACTCTAGCAATATCACCACGCCGTCAAACAATCTCAACAAGTGGTCTTGCAAAGCAAATTGAAGAATTAGGCAAGATGAATTTAGGTGTATTACTTGCAATTTCGCTTCACGCTGTAAATGATACTTTAAGAGATGAATTAATGCCTATTAATAAGGCTTATAATATTGAAAGCGTTTTAAATGCGGTAAGGAATTTCCCAATAGATGCTAGAAAAAGAGTGTTATTTGAATATTTATGTTTAGGTGGGATTAATGATGATTTAAGCCACGCAAAGGCTTTAGTAAAATTACTACATGGAATAAAAGCTAAGATAAATTTAATTTATTTTAACCCACACGAAGGCAGTATCTATAAACGCCCAAGTGAAGAAAAAGTAATTGCTTTTAGAGATTATTTACAAGCACACGGACAAAACGCTACCATTAGACAAAGCAAAGGTCTTGATATTAGTGCAGCGTGCGGGCAATTAAGAAATAACGAGGATGAAAATGCAAAAACCATCATATAGAATAGCTCAAATATTAGTAAGACTTTATAATGAAGAGATATTAAATAAGCACGATTTAGCTGAAGAATTTGGAGTAAATGCTAAGACTATTCAGCGTGATATTAATGAAAGATTATCAAAATTACCAATAATTGCTAGAAGAAATGGGGATTATAGTTTAGATAAAGCTTATATCAAAAGCAATCACGAAGAGATTAGAAAACTTATAAAAATATTTGATATTACTATGCTTCCAACAAGGCTTAGCGATGAGTTTTTAAACAATCTTTTTACTCAAAAAGAACTACCAATTACTAATATTAAAAATAACGAAATTGATGATATTAGTAGTGTTTATGAGAGCTTAACTAATGCAATTTTAAATAAGGTAAAAATTAAAATAACTTATAATGCAAAAGAAAGAATTCTAATGCCTTATAAATTAGTAAATCATCAAGATATTTGGTATTTATTAGCTTGTGAAGAAGCTGAACTTAAAAGCTTTACTTTATATAAAATCAAAAATTTATTAATCACACAAGAAGAATTCATCCCAAATGAAAGCACACAAGAGCTGATTAACAATAATTCAAGTAGTTTTATATCAAATAATATTACAAATGTTATTTTAGAATTAGATTGTGTTGCTAAAGAATATTTTTTAAAAAGAGCAATATTAAAAAATCAAAGAATAATCTCAAGCCATTTAGACAAAATCATAATAGAAACAGAAACAAGCTATGAAGATGAGATTATTAGGCTGGTTTTTAAGTGGATTCCACATATTAAAATTCTTGAGCCAAAAAGCTTAGCAAATGAGTGCAAGGCTAGAATTAAAGAATATTTAAAGAATATATAATGCAAAAGCAAAAGATATTTGAAATAATTTGTAATGAGTGCAAAGAAAAGCAAATTAGCATAGTAAATATTGAAGGATTTAGCATAATAAACGAAGAGATTTTTTGTCTAAAAAGCTCAAATAAGATTTCTTATAATGATTTAAGATATATTGATTTTGCTTATATTTTATTAGAAATTAACACTAAAAATAGTTTAATAAATGCTTTTAGTATAGCTGCAAAATTAGTAAGCGATGATTATGAAGAACATAAAGAATTATTAAAAAAATGCTTTTTGCTCTTAGATGATACAACACATTTTAAAGACTTTGAAAAATGCTTAATAATGTTGCAATTAAAAGAAAGTTACGATAAGTTAGAAGATAAATTCTAGTAAATTATTTACTAGAATTATTGCTTTTTACTATTTGATGAAGGCAAGAGCCATCTTTAACATTTATAAATTCATCATTTTTAGAAATAGCTACAAATATTTCATCATTATTTTTTAAATAGTGTTTTTCTCCAAAAGGGGTATAAGATAAAGCACCTAAACATATCAATAAATTTGCAGGCTTACTAGATATTAAAGGTCTTATATCTTCAAGGGTTGCTATGTCTATTTGATTATTTATAGTATCAATTAGCCAAGTGATTAATGTATTTGAATAATAAAAATAATTTTTTATATAATCTTCGTTTGCGTATTTTATTATCTCATTATCTCTTTTTAAATAGCAGTGGATTTTATAATCATTTAATTCATCAAGATTATTTAAAGGAACTAAATTCCCAATACCTTTACTAGCAGTTGAGAAGTTCTTTTTAGAAGATATTTTATTTTCATTTACTCTTTTACTAGCGTCATTAAACGCTGCATAAAATTGTGGTTTTAAATCACTTAGTTTATCATTTTCATAAAAAGCTTTAAAAATTACACATAATTCAGGCTCAATTTGAACAAAATCTCCATCTAAAATAAGCTCATTTTCACTAATACAAAATCTCTTTAAATATTCTTTATCACTATCTTTAGAGTAGAATGGAAACACACCTTTAGGTGCAAAATCACTTGTATGTAATTCAGTAAAATCTTTAGCTTCGTTAGCTTGATTTAAATGATTAGGAACATTTCCTATCACACCTAAGCATAAATAGTCTTTAAACATTATTTTTCCTTAAATTGAAATATTTTTATAATTTATAGCATTAATTGATAAGTTTTATGTAAAATAAATATACTTTTTTTATTTTAGGAGAAAATATGAAAAAAACGATATTTCTATCCCTATGTGCGATAAGTGTATTGCACGGGAGTATGGTAACAACAGAAAATAAAATTAAAGGTATTTTTATTGGAAATGTTGATAATGCGTATGGTGCTGCACATACTAAACTTGAATTAATACAAGACTTTTATAACTATGGTCGTGATAATGCAATCATTGGTTGTCTTCACGGAAGACCTGGTAGTGATGCTTGGGCTTATTATGATTGTGCTTCTTTAATGCAAGTGTATAGTTATAAAGATGGTAGCGGAAATCCTGAAGCAGATAATGCAAATTATAGAGATAATGTGTATTGTATGGTTGATGGTAGTAGTGATTTAGGAACAAATAAAATTCCAAATGCTAGTGAGTTTATTGCAAATATTAATAAAGCTAATCTTGATAAAGGATTATATGTTTCAAAAGATAAGATAAGCCCAAGTATTAAATATGATACTACCATATATCAATACAACTTAGGAAATTATCAAGAATCATATAAAGATTTTGGCGTAAATACTACAGGTAGATTATTAGTAGTTGCTAACAATCAAAAAGAATACAATCCATTTAGTTTTTATCTAAGCGATAATATTAATCTTGGCTCTTTTCCTAATGATTTTAAAAACTTCGTAAATCAAAATCTAGGTATACAAAATGGACAAATGATACCAGGAACAGGTTCAAAACGCTCTAATATGTATCAAAGTTGGGCTCTTTTAGCTCAAAGAACAATATCAGGTGGTAATGATAGAGGTCCTTGGTGTAATCAGATTTATAACTGGGATAATCGTAATTTTAAAAATGGTAAAGGTTGTGGTTCTAGTGATTGGAATAGTTTAAGCGCTCATGGAAAATATGTTAGATTTTTCCATTCTTTATGGGGTTTAGGCTATCAATTTAGAGCTTCTACTGCTAGTGACCATGTTTACGATATGAGAACAGGTATGGCTCAATATGGTGGGATAAAAAATGAATATGGTCAAGTAGTTCCTTTTGGAATTAGTGGAGACCTTTATGGTTCTGCAGAATTTAGAGGGGATGATACCTATGTTAGACATTATCCGGAAGGCTATAAAAGAGATTTGTATTATCAAACTTATAATCTAAGAAAAATAACTGAAGCAATTACTTTAAAAAATATAAGCTTATATGGAACTAATGAGTTTAATAATAAAGATAATGTGTTTCCTTTTTTTAATAAGAATTTAGATCAAGGTATTAATAATTCTAATGCTTTTGGTAATAATAATAAGATAGGAAAATGTTATTTTATTAATTTACAATATTATGGAAGTAAAAATCAAAATGGTTATGCAAAGTTTGAAGCTATGCAATCTAGCAAATTATTATGGAATAAACCAGCTAATGAGTTTTTACAAAACTATATAAGTAGTTTAGATGGTAAATATGCAATCGCTAATTACTCAATAGATAGAAGCAATATTTATACTAGAGCAACTTCTGGTGAAGAGCATATATTTACTTTAAATACTAGACCTACAAGTTTTAGATATGATGATGCGAAAAAATACGGCAATTCTTCAAATGGCAAAATTGGTGCTAGATATTATTTACATTTTTATCCTGACGCTGATGGAGCTAAAACTACTGAAATTGATAAAAATTTAGTTCCTAGAAAAGCAAAAGTTGAAAATTTACCAAGTAGCTTTAATGATAAAGAATTTTATGTTGTAACAGAGCTTAAATACGGAGTAAATAATAATGCTCAATTATCATTTACATACGAAGGCGTTGATTTAGACTTTAATAGATTAGGCTTTGAAAATAAACAAGAATGCGATATAAGTAGTGGTAAAAACTGCTCTAATATGAAATTTAAATTTAAAGATTTTAAATACAAAACTTATAAATTAAGCAAAACTGATGGTGGCTTTAGAGTAATTAGCGAAGATAGTGAAAAGAATGGCTATTTTTCAAGTGAATACACAACTGATGTTATGGCATTAAGAGTTGATGAAGGGTTATTAGATGCAATTAAGTATAAATCTGGTGAATCAATACTATTAGAACTTACACTTGATAGAGGTTTTTATGCTGATGATAGACCATTTTTTGAAACCAATTCAAATACTATTATTAATGCTAAATCATCAGGTAAGTTCTATGTAATTATTAGTGATATTAATTTTAATGCTAGTAATGTAGATTTTGGTTCTATTTGGAATAAACAAGACCCTGATAAAATGCCTGTATTAAACAGCACTAGCACAGGTTTTAATCCTACGACTGCAAATACTAGAATAGCTGGAAAACCTGTTTATTTAGGTATTCAAAGTGCAAAATCATCAAATAAATTAAATAATATTGACAATTTTGTAACTTTTGATGTAATAGATGCAAATACTAATAAAATAATTAAATCAGCAAATCTTACTTATTATGATAATGGAACAAGTAAAGTTAATATTAGTCACGAAAATGATTATTTAGTAGGTAATCCAATATTTACTCAAACAGGATTTAGTGGTGCTTATCCGTTTTATAATGGCGTTGTTAGAATTGATGATTTAAAAGTAGGTAGATATAAAGTATGCTATACAATATATTCTAAATCTCAAGTTCAAGAAGAAATCAATAAAAATAATAACAATAAAGACGCTAAAAGCCTAATTGAAGTGCCTGTTAAAGCTAGAAATTGCACTAATGATTTTAGTTTAAGACCTGCTTTAGTTGAATACACTACAAGCACTACATTTACAGCTGGAGAAAATGCTCTTGCGGGTGGAAAAGTAGCAGTATTTAATGCAGGATTAAAAGATGCTGATGATAAGCTAATAGTAACAAATGAAGAATTTGCTTTAACAAAAACTACTTTAAGTGTAGAAGATAGTCAAGGTAAAAATTATGATTTTAGTTTAAATGCAACTAATAAAAATACTATATCTGATAGCAATGAAGTTGCGTTTGTAAAAGACAATAATAATACCTATAAAATCAATGACGCAGTTGTAAATTTCCCATTATCAACTGATGCAAAACTTAAATTATACGAAGGTAAATTCACAAAACCAGATAGTATTAAAGGTTTATGTAATGCAAATGCTGTCAATAATAAAGTAGATGAATATGGAAAAGTAGGTTGTTTAATTGATAGTAAAAGTGCTATAAGTATTAATTTTGCTAGCACTAAGGAATATGTTTTAAGAACTCCTATAATAAACAATGCCTTTACAGATGAAAAAACATTCTTTAAGAGTGAAGTAGGCGATAATAATAGCTTAAAGATTTATTATGTATTTAATAATTTAGGTGCTAAGGATACAAATAGCTTAAATTATGTATATCATAAATTTAGCAAAGACCATAATCTTGAGTATGAATTAAATTTTGATAATACTGATAAACAAGCTAAAGATAGATATTTAGTAAATATTGATGAAAATTATACGGATAAAAGCTTTAATACTACAATTAATGGTGCAAATCAAATTCTAGTAGATAGAGTTATCGTTACAAAAGATAAGTTAAATAAAGATTTTGATAAAAAATTAGAAGATTTATATAATGATACAAAAACAAATAACATTAATGCTGTTATAGCTGGATTTGCTGCACCAAAAGATAAAATATCTGTAGATTTAGAATTAGCTTACACTAAATACAAAAAAACTCCAGATAATAAAACAATAGATACTAATGCAAGTTTAGCTAAGCCAAGTGTTGCTGAGTTTTCATTATTAAAATCATCAAAAGTTTCTTTAGATGGAGCTAGCACTAATTTAGCTAATGAATACTCATTTATCTTTACTAATGTTACTTATAAAGATAATAAAGTAACAAATACTGACAAAATTACTTTAAATCCTACAACAGATTTAGAGCTTTATTATTTAAATAAGAAAAACGAAAGAACAAAAATACCTTTAAAGAGTTCTTTATATGATAAAGACGCTAGTGCTATTATTAATGAATTATCATTTAATGCTGAATATGGTTCAAGCTTTTTTAAAAATCCAAAAACAGGCGAAGTAACTATCACGCTAACACCTGATAATGCTAAAAAGCAATACATTAAAGAAGTAATTAATCTTAATAATACAAGTGATTTACATGGTGGTAAGTTCAGTTTAGAATTTACAAATGCTAAGTAATTTTAAGAAGGGTTTAAAAACCCTTCTTTTTATTAATGACAAGCCGGAGTGTTTGTCGTTGGTTGAATACTAGAATTATCAGCTTTAGTAGTGTTTAAAAACTCAATTAATTTAAATGCAGCTTCTTCATATCTTTTTGCTACTATTGAATTTGGCTCACACATAGAAATAGGCTTACCACTATCTCCACCCGTTCTAATTGATAAATCAATAGGAATACAAGCTAAAACAGAGCAATCATATTCATGAGCTAAATTAAGCGCTCCACCTTTACCAAAAATCTCATGCTCAACATCGCAATTAGGACAAATAAAGCCACTCATATTCTCAATCACACCAGCTACAGGTATATTTAATTTATTAAACATATCTAAAGCTCTTTTACTATCATCAAGGCTTACTGCTTGTGGGGTGCTAACGCAAACTCCCGCACTAACAGGCACGCTTTGAGCTAGAGTAATTTGTGCATCACCTGTTCCTGGAGGCATATCAAGTAATAATACATCAAGCTCACTCCATAACACATCGCATAAAAGCTGCTCAATTGCTTTCATAACCATAGAGCCTCTCCACATTAATCCTTGTCCTTCTTCAATTAAAATTCCCATACTCATAAACTCAATTCCATAAGCTTTAACAGGACGGATTTTATTGCCTACTACTACAGGTTTTTCGTTTTCAGCACCAAGCATTCTTGGCATATTAGGACCATATATATCAGCATCTAGCACTCCTACTTTTTTACCAAGTTTTGCAAGTGATAATGCTAGATTTAGAGTAGTTGTGCTTTTGCCAACTCCGCCTTTTCCACTACTAATCATTACAAAATGCTTAATTTGTGGAGCTAGATTTTTGATTTTTGGTCTTTTTACTTCTGGCTCTTCTAATTTTGGTTGAATGATTTTAAGCTCAAGTTTATAATGATTATTTCTAGCTATTGCTTCACATTCATTTCTAATAGCATTTGCTATTTGCTCACTTGCAGCTGGAATTTCAATATCCATTAGGATAATATCTCCTGCTAATTCGCACCTTTTTACAAAACCAAAACTTACAATATCCTTTTGAAAATTAGGATATTTGACATTTTTGAATAGTTCAATTATTTCCATTTTTTCTCCTTTTTTTACCTTTTATGCTAACAAAAAAAGTAAAATAATAAGATGAAATTTGTATTTTTATTAATTATTAGTATTTTTTTAAGAGCAAGTGATATTAGTGTTTGTTATGTAAGTGATAGCTACAAGCGACTTGATACTATGTTTGGGCATATATTTTTAGCTTATAACAATAAAGCGGCTAGTTTTAATCTAAATAGTAATTTAAATATTAAAGATAATTTATCAGCACTTTTTGGAGTAGAAGGCATTATGCAAATTTTGCCTAAGGATAAATTAATTAAGTTTTATGAAGATGATGAAAGACAAGTAAAATGCTATCCGCTTAATTTAGATGATAGCCAAGAAGCCAATCTATCAGCTTTATTTTACGAAGATGAGATTTATGATACTTATACATTTTTGCATAAAAATTGCTCATCAGCTTTAAGTATGTATGCCAAAAACTATGGTGTTAATCTTAAATCAAGCCTAATTCCAATTCGTTTTGTATCGCTTAATACTGATTATAAAAAGAACTTTCATAAAGTAGGATTATTTTATGAATATGATAAAAAAAATAGCCTTGATTTTGAGATAAGTATTCTTAGTCTAAATGATAAATTATCTCATAGTTTAAATATATTAAACTTTAATAAAAACTACATTAGCCCTATAAAAATTAGAGAATACGAAAAGATTAGCTATGAATTTGAATTAGGAATTAGATATAAAAAGGCTAGGGTGTTTGCTAATTTTTTCTTAGGGTATTATTATGAAGGTTTTTTTATAGGGGCTAATAATTACGGCTTAAACATAGGTTATTTAAAGGATTTTGATAATTTTGGTATAAAAATTAGTGCTGATAAAAAACATATAAATCTTAATACTTATTTTGATTATAAAAATTATCGTTTAAGTTTAATTGCTAATCAAAATTACGCTAAAATCGGTCTTATATACTCATTTTAAGGATAATAATGAAAAGCGTTGCAGAGAATAAAAAAGCAAGATTTGAATATAGCATAATTGATACTTATGAATGTGGTTTTTCCTTATTAGGTAGCGAAGTTGTAGCTGTAAGACACGGCAAAATCAATTTAAAAGATTCTTTTGTAAGGATAATCAAAGGTGAAGCTTGGCTACTTGATAGCCACATAGGTCATATGAATACGGCGAATAAATACTTCACTCACGAAGATAGAAGAGCTAGGAAATTATTGCTTCATCGTGCAGAAATTGATAAATTAATAGGTAAAATCAGCACAGATGGATTTACTTTAGTAATACTAAATTGTTATTTTAAGCGTGGGATTTTGAAAGGAACTCTAGCTTTAGCAAAAGGAAAAAATCTTCACGACAAGCGTCAAGCAATCAAAGAAAGAGATTTAAAACGAGAAGCAAGAGCGTATTATTAATTAACTCTTAAATATTAAACTAAAATTATTTTATATTAAGGAAAAATATGAGAATTTATTTTGCAAACGACCACGCAGCAACTAAGTTAAAGTTTAGTTTGATTGAATACTTTAGTAAAGAATACGAATGTATAAATCTTGGTTGTGATAGTGATGATAGTGTGGATTATCCTGATTATGCTAATAAATTAGCAAATGAGCTTAAAAACGATACAAATGCAATAGGTGTTATTATTTGTGGAAGTGGTATAGGAATTAGCATAGCGGCAAATCGTCATAAGCATATTCGTGCAGCACTTTGTCATTGCGAAGATTATGCAAGATTAGCAAGAGAACATAATGATGCTAATGTTATATCTTTAGGCGCTAGATTTGTTGATTTTGAACTTGCAAAAAATTTAATCATAACCTTTATAAATACCCCATTTCTTGGTGGAAGACACGAAAATAGAGTAAAAAAATTAGGGCAATAAATGTTATTTATTTGGATGGTTATTACTGCTTTAGTTTGTATATGTATTTATTTTTTAGTGATGACTTATTATTATAAATCATTACTTAATAAAGAAAGAGCCTCAAAAGAGTTTTTAAAAACTAATTTTGATGATACAGAAGTAGTTATGAGAAAGCTACAAACACAACTTCAACGCTCTTTAGGAAATATAGATGTATTAAATGAAGAATTAGATAAGGTAAAAAGTGAATTAACAAGCCTTAGGACAAGAAATTCTCAATATCGCTTAGAAAATAATAAATTAAACACAAAAATCAAAGAATTAGAAGCAAAAATTGAAAGCTTATTATAAGGATTAATATGAATATAGAAAAATTATTAAATGAGAAGATAAAAAGATACCCAAACTACCCAAAAGAAGGAATTGTATTTGCAGATATTACCACACTTTTAGCAGATAAAGAAGGTTGGCAAGTTTTAATAAATCACTTAAAAGATAAATATAAAGATGAAGAATTTGATTTTTTAGTAGGAGCTGAAAGTCGTGGCTTTATTTTTGCTGCTGCATTAGGAGCTATTTTAAATATCCCTTTTGTTCCAATTAGAAAGAAAAACAAACTCCCAGGAGAGCTATTAAGTATTGAATATGATTTAGAATACGGCAAAGATAAAATAGAGATGAAAAAGGACGCATTTTTAGGTAAAAAAGATGTAAAAGTTCTTTTTATGGATGATTTATTAGCAACGGGTGGCACTAGCATTGCTTGTATGAAATTATTAAAATTAGCAGGTGCTAAAGAGATTAAGAGTTGTTTTTTAATAGATATAAATATCGGTGGATATAAAGCTTTAAAAGAGCATTGTGATGATATTTATTGCATTTTAAAGGATTAGCAATGGATATGATAATTAATTTTATAAATTCCTTTTTTGCTGACCCTGAGGGGGTTTTAACTTCCTTATTTAGAGATAAAATCGTAATTGCTAGTATTATTATATTTTTATGGTGCACGCTAGAAGGCGAAACTGCATTAATACTAGCAGGACTTGCAGCTCACGGAGAGCATATTCATATAGGACTTATCACATTTATAGCAGGTTGTGGGGGATTTTTGGGCGATCAGATATATTTTTATATAGGAAGATACTCAAAAAGCTATATTAGAAAAAAGCTAAAAACACAAAGGCGAAAATTTGCAGTAGCACAGATTTTACTTCAAAAATACGGCTGGCCTATAATATTTATTCAACGCTATATGTATGGCTTTAGAACCGTTATTCCTATGAGTATAGGGCTTACTAATTATAGTGCAAAGAAATTTGCAATAATTAATTTTATTTCAGCTCAAGTATGGGCTGCTATTACTATTTTTATAGTGTATATTTTTGGCGAGCATATATGGGAGATTATTAATTGGGCGAAAGACCATTGGTATTTGGCAGGAATTTTAGTTGTAGGATTTTTATGCTTAATTTTATATGCTTTTAAAAGTTTAGAAAATAAATTATTAAGTAAGAAAGGTAAAAAAAATGAAAGTAGTATTTAATGAAAAAAATACTGATTTTAAAGTTTGTTTGATACAAAACAAAGATTTAAGTAGATTTGATGATAAAGAATTTTTTGAAATAAATGATTATAAAGGAGTTGGAGCGATTTGCAACCTAGCTAAAAGAACGCTTTATGTTGGCTTAAATGATGAATTAACTTATGCTAGTTTTATAGCTAGTTTAGGTAGTGCGATTAAGAGCATTAAGAGCTTAAATATAAAAAGCATTAGCCTTGAATTTATTAATCTTGGTTGTGAGTTTTATAGTGCTTATGCTCATATTTATGCTGTTATTTCATCTTTATATGAGTTTAACAAATATCATAAAGAGCCTAAGAATTCTAAAATAGAATTAATAAGCCTTGAAACACAACAAAACGATGATATTCAACAAGGCGTTGAGCTAGGTAAAGTATTAGCAAATGCTTGTGAAGATGTAAAAAATATAGTAAATGAAATTCCAAGCACTTATAATCAACTTAGTTTTGAAAAAGACGCTTTAAAATTAGCTAAAGAATTTGATTTAGAATGCAATGTTTATAGCGATGATTATTTACAAAAAGAAGGAATGAACGCATTTTTAGCAGTAAATCGTGCAAGTAGTTATCCTGCAAAATTAATCCACTTAGCTTGCAAACCACAAAACGCTATTAAAAAAATAGTTTATGTAGGAAAAGGACTTGTATACGATACAGGTGGGCTAAGTCTTAAACCAGCTGATTATATGCTAACTATGAAAGCTGATAAGAGTGGTGCGGCTGCTGTTTTAGGTATTTTAAAAGCAGCTAGTATGTTAAAACTACCTTATGAAATACACGGAATTATAGGTGCAGCACAAAACTGCATAAGCGAAAAATCATATATGCCTGATGATGTATTAATTTCAAGAGAAGGTGTAAGTATAGAAGTAAGAAATACTGATGCTGAAGGAAGATTGGTTTTAGCAGATTGCTTGAGTTTTGCTCAAGATTTAAAGCCTGATTTATTAATAGATTTAGCTACTTTAACAGGTGCTTGTGTGGTTGGGCTTAGCGAATATACAAGTGGTATTATGGGATATAATGAAGACTTGCAAAACGAGTTTTATAACAATTCAAAAAGAAGTGGCGAATATACTTGCGTTTTACACTTTAACCCACACATTAAAGAGCTTATCAAAAGTAAAATAGCTGATGTTAGCAATACAGGTAGCTCAAGATATGGTGGAGCTATTAGTGCAGGAATGTTTTTAGGTGAGTTTATTAGAAAAGAATATAAAGACAAATGGTTGCATTTAGACATTGCTGGACCTGCTTATGTAGAAAAAGTGTGGGGCGAGAATGCTTATGGAGCAAGTGCAGCTGGAGTTAGAATGAATATTATAAACTTACTTAGAATGGCAAGGAGTGCAAAATGAGCCTTAGCGTAGGTATTGTTGGACTTCCTAATGTTGGTAAAAGCACGACTTTTAATGCTTTAACAAAGGCAGCAAACGCTCAAGCAGCAAATTATCCATTTTGCACCATTGAGCCAAATAAAGCTATAGTTGAAGTTCCTGATGAGAGATTAAAAGTCTTAGCAAATATAGTAAATCCTGAAAGAATAATGCACTCAATGATAGAATTTGTAGATATTGCAGGTCTTGTAAAGGGTGCTAGCAAAGGCGAAGGTTTAGGTAATAAATTCTTAGCAAATATTCGTGAAACTGATTTGATTTTACATATAGTAAGATGTTTTGATGATGAGAATATCACTCATGTTGAAGGTGGGGTTGACCCGTTAAGAGATATAGAAATCATAAATCTTGAATTAATCTTAGCTGATATTGAACAACTTAATAAAAAGCTTGATAGACTTAGCAAAGAAGCAAGAGCAAATCTTAAAGGTGCTAAAGAATGCCTTGAATTAGCACAGGATTTATTAAAACACCTAGAAGATGGCAAATTAGCTAGTGAATATGCAAATCGTGATAGTGAAGCTTTTATAACTTTAAATAAAGAATTAAGATTACTTAGTGCTAAAGAAGTAATTTATGGCGTTAATGTAAGCGAAGATGAATTATTAGATGATAATGATTATGTAAAAAAGGTGCGTGAATATGCAGCCAAATCAAATCATAGTGTTTTAAAATTATGTGCTAAGCTTGAAGAAGATTTGGTTGGAATGGACGAAGCTGAAGCTAATGAGTTTTTAAAAGAATTAGGCGTAAATGAAAGCGGTTTAGCAGCTATTATTAGGACAAGTTTTGCTAAGCTTAATTTGATTTCTTATTTTACTTGCGGGGTTAAAGAAGTTAGGTCTTGGACTATTCATAAAGGTTATAAAGCTCCTAAGGCTGCAAGTGTAATTCATAATGATTTTGAAAAAGGCTTTATCAAGGCTGAAGTAATTAGCTATGATGATTTTGTAAATTGCGGTGGCGAAGCAAAAGCTAAAGAAGCAGGTAAATTACGCTTAGAAGGTAAAGATTACGAAGTAATTGACGGCGATATAATGCACTTTAGATTTAATGTATAAATCTTATTAGCAAGGCTTAAAAGTCTTGCTAATCTTTTAAAAATCCTTTTTATTTATAGAATTTAGAAAAGATAAAAATTTTTATAAGCAAACTTAAAATACTCAAATAAAAAATTAAAAGACAAATTAAAAATCTTTATAAGTTAAAAATATTATTGATTGAAGATAAATCAAATACAATTAAAAGTCTTGCTAATCTTTTAAAAATCCTTTTTTATTTATAGAATTTAGAAAAGCTAAAAATCTTTATAAGTTAAAAATATTAAAAGCATTGTTGATTGAAGATAAATCAAACAAGACTTAAAAAAGCCTTGCTTGATTTTAGATTAGAAATTATAAGAAAATCCTAAGTTTATATTGTAGTTATTATTAAAGTGATTTGTAATGCTCTTAGCAAAATCTAAATTAATGTTAGTATTAGCACTAGGTTTATAATCAGCTCCGAATTTGATTTCAAATCCTCTATCTTGAACCCTTTCAAAATAATAAGTCATACCATCATTAGCACTATTACTTGGACTTTCGTTTAAGTCTTTAATATAAGCAAATTCAGTATTTAAACCTACTTTATCATTGATTTTAGCACCAGCTTTAATACCTGCTTTTGCAGTATATTGAGCTGCTTGTTCTGTTTGAATTCCTAATACTGCTCCATCAATATTTACTTTTGGATAGCGAGTAGCTATTAATTTAACATTAGGTTCTACATAATAATCAGAGCCAAATCTTTGTCCTACTTTAACTTTTGCTTGCCATAAATTATCATATCTTGTAGTATTTATCATCGCTAAATCACTCTTATAATTACCCTTTAAAGTTAGTAAATTTAAGTCATAATCAACGAAAAATCCCGAATTAAAATTCGTGCTAGCATAAAGTCCAATGCCAGTTATTCCAACATCAGTGCTTAATGCTTTATTAGCTTTTAGTTTTGCTTTAGAAGCTTTTATACCATAAGCTACATCAAGATTTTTTAAAGATACTTTATTATCTACTCCGACATTAACTCTGCTACCTTTTAAATTATTTGAATCTGTTTCAAAATAACCATAATCAGAATTTATCCAAAAACCTTTATTTTTATCATCATTTCTTAAGTAATTAAATCTTAAGTCATTATCATCAATATAATATCTAGCAACATAATATGGTGTATACATTATGTTTTTAATCGCACTTGTAACAGCTGGGTCAAGATATTCTAAAGTCAATAAATCCTTATCATCAGCACTAACCTTACCAAAGCCTTTTAAAGCTTCTTTATCTATTTCTAAATTAGACCTAATGCTATCTTTATTAATTATTGGGTCTTTATCTGTTAAACCTAAACTCCATACTCCATCTTTACCTATTTCATCAAAGCTTAAAACCTTAGTATTATAAGTAGCTAAAACGGTTTTATAAGTTACTTTAAAATAAGCTTTATCTTTTTCATTATCTTCTTTTTTACCATTTACAATAGCAATAGGAACTCTTGTATTTATTAACTTACTTAAGTTCGTATTGTATAAAACGATTTCATTATTTTCTCCTAAAGCTTCTTTATTTACTATGATAGGACCACTGAATTTATCTTCTAAACTAGTATCAATTCCACCACCATAAATATAAAACTTAGAATTATTAGCATTTAGAGTATTAGTTACAACTTGTGCTTGAATGTGTGAATTATCCACTATTAAATTATCAGCTCTAATTCCACCTATACCATTGCTATTTGTATTAGTAGCTCTTATTGTTGAATTTTTGATTGTATAAGTGCTATTTTTTAAATCGTTTGTCTTATCATAAGTATTTGTAGCCAAATCATCAATGCTTGATATAGGTTTAGTTCCTGTAATTTCTATAAAGGCATTATCAGCATTTAGCGTATTTGTTTTAAATGTGTTTGCAGTGAAATTACCTGAAATCTCTGAATGATTATGCACTAAAATATCTTTATTAAAGGTATTATTTAAGTTCGCATTTATATTGCATTGTTCTACATTGTTATTATAAATTCCATTGCTAGTTTTTAATGTCCCACACTTACTATTGTCATATTTAATAGCAGCATTAATAATAGAATTATTTACATTCAATTCTGAATTATTTGTAATATCTTCGCTTATATTTTTAACATTTGTAAGACTTAAAATACCGCCATCATCATTTGTAATTTTGGTTGCTAATTCGCCTATATTATTAAAGTCTAATTTAGATTTATCCCCATTATTTTTAATACTTGTTCCAGCGATTTTATCAGTATTATTAATGCTTAAATCTCCGCCATTTTGATTTGTAATATTATTAAATGATTTAATATTATCTAATACCACTTTAATAGCTTCATTTACTAAATCTTTCATAGAAGCATTGCTTAATTTAGTATTTCCATTGCCTTTTAGTGTTAATTCATCATTAAATGTTGAATTATTTAAATTATTTGTCCCACCATCTATTGTAGTTTTATTGTTAAATTGTGAGCCATTATCTTTTACATTCTTAGCTATAACTTCGCCATCAAATGTAGTTTGATTAGAATCTAGGCAATCTACTTCTACTTTTCCTTTAAGAGTTGTCGTGCTATCTGGTTTAAAACAAGCTTTATTTCCTTTAACGCTTATATCATTTTTTAAAGTTGAATTACTTACTTTAAATTCCCCACTAGCATTTAATTTAGCGTCTAATTTAGACTTATCATCAATATTTTTAATATCCAAATTATTTGCATTAAATGTAACATCTTTGCCTATATTAACACCATTTTTACCATCAATATTGCTTAAGCCTGTGCTAGTGATTGTAACAGGAGTTGTATCATCGCTACAAATACTAGCTTTGTTATTTAAATCCAAATCCTTAGTATCAATGCTAGAGCAAACTTTAGCATTATTAGTTAATGTGGTTTTTCCATTATTTGCAGTGATTATTGCGTCTTTTCCTTTAAACTCCCCACCACTAATAGTAATATTCCCAGAATTTGAAGTAGCTTTAATATTATTTGATTTAGTGTTGTTTAAATTAATATCATTATTTGCATTTAATTTCGTATTATCTTTTATAGTTGCATTAGTTACATTGATATTTTTATCTGCTTTTAAATCAGCATTAACTTGCGTAGGCTCGCTTCCTTTGATTGTGATATTTTCTTTTGAAGTTAGTTTAGAATTAATCTTGCTTGGATTATTCTTATCATCTGAAGTTACAACAATATCTTTTATAGCATTAATTGTCGCATCAATTACGCTATTTGCTATATTTGCCATTCCTTGCAAGATAATATTAGAACTCTTATCATCTTTACCTATTTGAGAATTATTAGCATTAAGATTATTAGCATTTACATTGCTTGAGTTCAATGTAGCATTTGTAGCTGTAATATTATTAGCTTTATTAATATCTGCATTTATCGTTGTATCTTTTCCTAAAGTAATATCATTAGCATTTTTTATAGTAGAGTTAATGGTGGTTTTCTTATTAGCAGCAGGTGGTTCTGGACTAATTCCATCATGCACTCCTAGATTTTGAGCGTCATTGCTTAAGATTATATTACCTGCTACATCAATATTTCCGCCAGCAACTTCAGCCCCATTTGCAATTAGTAGCGTTCCACTAGGATTTTTGCTAGTTAAATCTCCTTTTATAGTAGCATTATCAATTGTAGCATTGTTAAAATTACTATCTGCATTAATCACTGCACCTCTTCTAGCTACTAATTCATTAGTTTCTATTGCTTTATTAATTGTAGTAGTTGTGTTATTAGCACAAGAGCCACCACCTATTATATCTACTCTACCGCTACTATTAATATTTGAATTAACAATAGAGCCATTTTGCACGGTAACTAAATTAGTTCCTTTAATTAAACCATTATTAGTAGTAGAGCAATCTATTAAGGCTTTATTTGTAAATAATTCTCCTAAAACATTTACAACTGATTGTTTAGTAGCTGAAAAATCACTAGAATTACCATTTGTTAAAGTTATGCTAGATGAACTTATATCAGTATTTTTTGCATTTAGAGTATTTGTTTTTATGTTTTTAGAATTTGTAATGCTTAATTTCTCATCAGCTTTAATTAAATTAGCATTAATTCCTTTAGCAACTTGTGTATTTAAGATATTAGTATTTTTAGCACTGATAGTATCTCCAGTAAATTTAACATCATCTAAAGTTAAATCATTTAAGCGTTTGCTAGTATCATTACCTATATTTGCACTAGCTAAATCTACATTTTTAAGACTTAATGTATCATCTACATTTGCTGCATTTATATTAGAATTACTAATCGTAGAATTAGCAATTTTTAAATTCCCATCAATTCTAACATCATTATTTTTATTAGCATCTTTATTTTGAATGTTTAATTTTTCTAAAAGCATATCTTGAGCTAATTGTAATAATGTTTTATTAGCTTTGATTGTAGTTTCTTTTGAATTGTCTAATTTAGAATTAATGAAATTAACTTCATTAGAAGTTAGATTTCCCGATAAATTAGCGTCTTTTATAGTAGTAGTGCTTTTGATATTTACATTACCACTAAGTGTAGCTTGATTTCTTACTTCTAAATTATCAGTATTTTCAATTGACGCTAATACTTTTGTATCTTTTCCATCTATTATGATTTTACCACCATTAGTATTTGTGCTAAGCTTTGTGCCTTCGTTGATTACGCTTTTGTTTTGTAAGGTTATTGTATTAGCATTTATGGTAGCATTTTCTGTTGTTGAATTATCAATCGTTATATCTTTAGCTTTTAAGCCACCTTGTATAGTTGAGCCATTATTTACTTGTATATCATTAATAGCATTGATTTGTGAGTTTGTTTTAGTGCTACTATCGTTTAAAGTAACGCTATTAGCATTTACAACACCACTTTCTCCTAAAATAGCTTTGCTTTCAAATTCTGCTGTAGTAGTTATTGTAGAATTAGCATTTAATGTAGCACCATCTTTTACAAGCAATTTATTAGCATTAATTGTCCCTTTTATATCGGTTTCTTGAGTATCTGTTACAGGAGCGTTATCCATAAGCATTTTATTACTTAAAATAACGCTTCCACTATTTGTTATAAACTTAGCATTTTCATCTGACTTAGCTCCATATCCTAAGAGTATATCACTATTTTTAGATTCTAATTCTCCGTTTATAGTCCCCCAATATGCTTGGATTTTATTATTTGCCTTAATTGTTGCAGTTTTTTCTACATTTGCATTTAATAAATCCACACTATCATCTATATCTAAAATACCTTTTATATTTCCACTTCCTATTCTTGCACTATTTGCTTTGATTGTTTTATCTGCATTTAAGGTAGCATCACTATACATATTTAAAAATCCACTTGCATTTATATTGGCATTGATTATTGTATTTGTTTCATAAATGTCTATATTTTTAACATTTATAATATCTGCATTTAGCTTACTTCCATAAGATATTTTTGCATCACCACCTATATCAAGGGCTGAATTAATTTCGCTATTATTTTCTATATCTACATTGCCAGTTGATTTAAAGCTATTTCCATTATAAGTTGAGTTTTGAAAATAAGCTCCGTCTGTATTGATATTTGCACCACTAACACTTGCATTAGTAGATTTAAAATAATTACTTGTAAATTCTCCACCACTAACATTAGTTTTGTCTTTACCTAATTCTCCAATATTAATAGAATTTGTGCTAGTAAATACTCCACCATTTACATTGCTACCTGATTTAACATATATATCATTTGCATTTAATTCTCCGCTACTTACATTACCACCAGAATTAATGTTTATAGTGTTATTTGCAGTGATTTTACCACCACTTACATTGCCACTAATATCAGCTTGATTTGTAGCGTTTAGCTCTGATGAGCCACTTATATTTCCGTTTTGATTTAATTTAATATTAGTAGCTTTGTGAGTTCCTTTGCTTACATTTGCACCACTTTCAATGATGATATCAGCTCCTGCTATGGTATTGCCTTGTATATTAGACTTGCCTTTATAAGTAACATTATTAAACTTACTTTCTAAATTAGCGTTTTCGCTTGTGTTTGAACTATCTAGCGTAATGTTTCCGCTTTCAGCTATGATTTTACCCGATTGGATATTTGAGTTATTGTTAATATTTACATTTTCATTAGCTTTAAGTGTTCCAGAAAGTATATTTGAATTGTTAGTAATATTGATATTTTTACCATTTATGTTCTTTGCATTACTATCTGTATTATCTAAAGTTACACCGCCTTGAGTTGATGTTACTTCTGTTTTTGACATTAAGGCTTTATCGGTTTTATTATCCTTAATTGTTATATCGCTACCACTTTTTAAGGTTACTAAATCTAGCTTAGAATTGGTTATATTTATTTTATTTCCACTTTGAGTAGACCAAATACCACCATCTGTAGTGTTGTTTGAAGTAAGATTTGAATTAGTAATATCAATTGTTGAATTTGCTTTACCTACAACTATATGCTCAAAATTAACATTAGAATTATCTATCTTAACATTACTATTTGTGCTTATTCTTCCGTTAGTAGTTACAGAGCTTTTCTCTATTGTAAGATTATCAGCGTTTATTCTATCCCCACTTATATTTGCATTATCTGTGATAGTTAGTTTTTGTATAGCGTGTGTTGAAGTGCCACCCGTTGTTCCTATATTAACATCAGTATATTTACCACCTTTGATATTAATTCCACCTGTTGTGCTGCCTTTTTCTTGTCCTATATCAGAATTACTCGCAGTAACATTTACAAGGTTTAGAGTTTTATCTTTACCACCTATTATATTAACAGCGTTTTTGCTAGTTCCAACGATTGTAGTGCCTGTTATGGTTGTATTATCTCTAGTAAAAGTAGCAGCATTATTATCTTTTGTATTTATCGTGCCATTTAGTAAATTAGAATTTATATTAAAGCCAGCTGAATTGATATTAATTGTATTATTAGTGCCGGTAGTTTCATTAGTTGCGTCACCTAATATTACACTCCCACCATTGTGAGTAATGGTATTGCCACTTGTATTGCCATTAATATTTAAAGCCCCACTATCGCTTATAATAGTTGAATTATTAACTTCTTTTGTAGTTAAAGTCCCACCTTTGCTATTTATAGTTGAGTTATCTTTAACATTATTAACGCTTAATTTTCCATTAGCATTACTATTAATAGTTGAGCCTATAACATCGCCTGATATAGTTAAATTACCATCTGTATTACTATTAATAATTGAGTTATTTGTAACATTTTTAACTTGGATTGTAGCACCATCACTATTGATAGTTGAGCTATCTATATTGTTTGTTACCTTTAAAGTCCCGCTAGTTCCATCAATTGTAGAACCTACTACATCATTTTTAACATCAATAGTCCCACCATTATTTTTAATAGTTGAGTTAGTTATATTTTGATTTACTGTAAGATTTCCACTTTTTTCACTATTTATAATTGAATTAGCAGTAATATTATCAGCAGTTATATTTGCACCTTTACTATTAATTGTAGATTTATTTGTGATATTTCCCGCAGTTAAAGTTCCACTATCGCCTTCAATTGTTGAATTGTCAATATTGCTATTTACTTTAATAGTCGCACCTTTACTATTGATAGTAGATTTATTTGTGATATTTCCCGCAGTAATATTTCCACTTGTGCCATTTACTACTGAATTATTAATTTCATTTGTAACAGTTAAATTCCCATTGCTTTCACTATTTATAATTGAATTAGCCGTAATACTATCAGCAGTAATAGTCGCACCTTTGCTATTGATAGTAGATTTATTTGTGATATTTCCCGCAGTTAAATTCCCACCATTTCCATTGATTGTTGAGCCATTAATTTCATTTGTAACATTAATAGTTCCACCAGTTTCGCTATTGATGATGGAATTATTATTGATATTTTTAGAAGTTAGAGTTCCGCCTTTGCTATTAATAGTTGTAGATGAAATAGTTTCAGCTTTTAGATTGCCTTTGCTATTTTCTAACTTAGAAGTAGAAGAGCCATTACCTTCTAAGGTATTTAATGTCATTTCTCCCCATTTGTTTTGTAAAAATGTATTTTCTAATTTCGTATTACCTTTTACTATAAATGTTGCACCATTATCATTTACTAGATAGGTATTATTACCTATTAGATTGCCTTCTACAATTAATGATGCTTTTAGATTTTGCATATAGATACCATCTTTACTTTTAAGCTCTGTTTCATTTAAGCTACTAGCATTGTTAATATCCCCATTAATAGTAAAATCTTTTTTGACTGTCATCGAGCTATCAAAATTCATCCATAAGGTGCTTCTATCTTCTCTATTTTGCTGACCTGTATTTATGTGTTTTGTGCTATCAATAGTGAAATTATTAAATGTCCCATTAAAACCATGTATTGGGTGAAAATCCCCACCACCACTCATAGTAAAGTTAGTAGTTTCAGCACTTGTTCCATTGGTAAAAGTTATACTTTTTATATTTGTTTGGTTAACACTACTATATTTATCATCTATATTCTCAATAGTTAAAACTTCTTTGTCAAAAGTCGCTGCTTGAACTGAACTAATTATCGTAAATGCTAGTAATGACATTCTTATGGTCTTATTCATATGAAATCCTTAAAAAGTTGCTTGATTTTTATTAATGCTAAAAAATTGATATAAATCAAGGTATTATATTTATAAATTGAAAAAACAAAGCTTAAAAAATGATAATTTTGCAACAATTTTTGCTAAATTTTTCGCAATAAAATACTTAAATATTACAAGTTTTCTAATAGTAATTTAGTTGTATTTAAAATGCTTTATATATTGTTGTAGTAGATAAAATATTAATTTATAAAAATTTAATATTTATTATTAAATATTTAAAATCTTAAATATAAATTAATTTTTATTAGTAAATATAAAAATATATATTTTATAATTTTTCTTAAGAATTTCATTTTCAAATTCTAATTATTCAAAGAAGACTAAAAATACCTTATAACTTTATGATAATACTTACTATATAAAATGTTCTTTTATATTTTAAAAAGGAGAAATTATGGCAATTTCAAGAAGAACATTCCTTAAAGGTTCAGCAATTACAGCTAGTGCGATTACTTGTCCTTTGAGTGCTGATACAAATTTTTATGATATCAAGCAAATCCCACACGCTACACATTTTGGTGCATTTACAGCCGAAGTAAATAGCGAAGGAAAAATAATCAATCTTATCCCACACGAAAGTGATAAAAACCCAAGCGTAATCACTAAAGCTATCATAGATAGAACATATTCAGATACAAGGGTAAAATATCCAAGTGTTAGAAAAAGTTTTTTAGAAGGTAAAAATCGCCCTGATTTAAGGGGTCGTGAGCCTTTCGTTCGTGTTAGTTGGGATATAGTGCTTGATTTATTATATAAAAAGCTTAAAGCTACAAAACCTGAAAATATCTTTAACGCAAGTTATGGTGGATGGGGTCATGTTGGCTTACTTCATAATTGTAACGCAGTTGCAGGTAGATTTTTTAACACCGTTTTAGGTGGAGCAATAGGCACTGATGGAGAGTATAGTAACGGAGCAGCGGGTAAAGTAAATACTGCTATAGCAGGGGATTTAGAAGTTTATAGTTTGCAAACAAATTACGAGCAAATGATTAAAAACTGCGAAGTTTATGTAATGTGGGGTTGTGATATTTACAAGGATAATCAAATAGATTTTAAGGTAGCTAATCGTGAGAATGATAGTTGGCTTAAAAAATACGCAGCTAGTAATATAAAATTTATTAACATTGACCCACAATACACAAAAGCGGCAGAAATTACAAAGGCTGAATGGATAAAAATCGTCCCAAATACCGATGTTGCAATGATACTTGGAATGTGCCATTATTTATATACAAGTGGAAAATACGATAAAGAATTTATAGCTAAATACACAGATGGATTTGATAAATTTTTACCATATTTACTAGGTAAAACTGATGGAGTAGAAAAAACTCCTGAATGGGCGGCTAAGATTTGTGGAATTGATGCGACTAAGATTAAAGAATTATGCGATTTATTCGTTAGTAAAAGAACATTTTTAGCAGGTAACTGGGCAAATCAAAGAGCACATCACGGCGAACAAGCTGACTGGGCTATCATAACTTTAGCTTGTATGATTGGTCAAGTTGGACTTGCAGGTGGTGGATTTGGCTTTTCTATGCATTATTGCTCGGCTGGTGGAGCGTTTAGTGGAGCATTACTTCCTGTTGGATTGCCACAAGGAAAAAATAGCGTAAATATAAATATCCCTGCAAGTCGTGTAAGCGAAGCTATCCTAAATCCAAATAAAACTATCAATTTTAAAGGCAAAACCTTTACATATCCAGAGATTAAAATGTTTTATGTAGCAGGTGCTAGTGTTTTAGGTCATCATCCAAATACTAATGAATTAATTCATGCTTTAAGACAACTTGAAACAATAGTTGTTCATGAGCCTTGGTGGACGCCGATGGCAAAAATGGCTGATATAGTAATCCCAGCTACAACAACACTTGAGCGTGATGATATAAGTTTTGGTGGTTCATATTCGCAAGATTGGGTGTATGCTATGAAAAAAGTAATCGAGCCTGTGTATGAAAGCCGCAATGATTATGATATTTTCTATGAATTAGCAAAAAGATTTGGCGAAAGAGAATTGGCTAAGTTTAGTGGTGGCAAGAAAGACCATTTAGAATGGATAAGAAGTTTTTATGAGAAGAGTGATTGTATAAATGAAATGGAATTTGATGAGTTTTGGGAGAAAGGCTCACTTCATTTTGAAATTCCAAAAGAAGCTTATGAATTTGTTCGCCACGCTGATTTTAGAAAAGACCCAGTGAATAATAAATTAGCAACAGAAAGTGGAAAATTCCAAATCTATTCACAAAAATTTGCTGATTATAATTTACCTGATTTTAAAGGTCATATAACTTGGTTTGAACCGGCTGAATATTTAGGAAATCAAGAATTAAGCAAAAAATATCCATTCCATTTATTAAGCCCACACCCAAGATATAGAATTCATTCTCAACTTGATAATACTTGGGTAAGAGAGCTTTACAAAATCCAAGGTCGTGAGCCTGTAGTAATTAATACTGAAGATGCTAAAAAGCTTGGTATTAAGCACGGCGAAGTGGTAGAAGTATATAATAATCGTGGTAGATTATTAGCTGGTGCATTTGTAAGTGATGATATTAGAAGTGGCGTTGTAGCTATTCAAGAAGGTGCTTGGTATGACCCTGAAGATGATAAAGACAATGCAAGATGCAATCAAGGTCATGTAAATGTGCTTACTTCATCTCGCCCAACTTCTCAAATGGCACAAGCAACAAGCGTAAATACTTGCTTAGTAGCGATTAGAAAGCTAGGTAAAAACGAAGCTGTTAAACCATATAAAAACACAACACCACCAACAATTATAGGAGCGTAAAATGAGAAAAATTATAGGATTATCATTAATTACTTTAAGTGCTTTTGCATATAAGCCTGATTATCAGCAAATATTTTTACCAACTCCTGCAAAAGTTGAGATAAAAAAGCAAGAATTTGCTAAAGATATTAGATTTATCTTAGATGAAAAAGCGACAATGCTAGATGAAAATCAAAAGCAAATCGGAACGATTTATGAAGGAACTATGGTAAAGCTAATTGAAACTAAGGGAGATTTAGCTAAGGTTAGCATTAGTGGAGAAGTTGTAGGAGATAAATTAGCATTTAATAAAAATGCGGAATTTGTCTATTTAGAGAGTAAAGACGCTAAGCCTGAAATGAGCTTTTGGGTAAAATCAAGCTCTTTAACTACTGATAAAGACGCTGCTTTTGAAGGTGTTGAGGTGTTTTATTATGATTCTTGCACGAGTTGTCACGCAGCACACGCTCCAAGCGAACACGCAATAGATGAATGGGACGCTTATTTAGGAGCAATGCAAATGAATGCAAAAATTACTGACGAGCAAAAGGATAGAATATTACGCTATATGCAAGCACATTCTAGCAATGGAGCTTTTAAGTAAATTAAAATAGAATTTGTAATTAGGATTAATTACAAATTCTTTTATTATTTTTCTATTTTTGTTTTACAATCTAAGCACTCTATAAATGTGCCTTTTTTAAGTTCTTTTATAATCATTATTCCGCCACAATTAGCGCATTTTTCTTTAGCTAGTGGGTATGAGCTAATGAAATTACACTTAGGATAAGAACTGCACCCATAAAATGCACCCCTTTTAGAAAATCTTTGCACCAAATCGCTACCACATTTAGGGCAAGGGACATCTAGTTTTACTAATTCTTTTTTAGGTTTTTCTTCTTTGTTTTCGGTTTTTGTATCGTTTAAATTCCTTGAATATTTGCATTTTGGATAACCACTACAAGCTACGAATTTACCGAATTTGCCTTCACGAATTAGCAATTCTTTACCACAATCAGGGCAATTTTCTCCTAGTTTTTCTACTTGTTTTTGACTTTGAATACTTGTTTTTCCATCGTTGATTTTAGTGATAAATGGCTCATAAAATTCATTTAAAACCTCATCTAAATCACGCCCATGAGTTGCAATCTCATCTAAACGCTCTTCCATATTGCTAGTAAATTTCGCATCTACTATTTGCATAAAATGTTCTTCTAAAAATTCTATGATTTTTTCGCCTTTTTCTGTAGGGATTAGTTGTTTTTTCTCTAACTTCACATAATCTCTATCAATTAAAAGGCTTGTTGTAGGTGCGTAAGTGCTAGGACGACCTATGCCTAATTCTTCAAGTTGCTTAATAAGACTTGCTTCGTTGTATCTTGCAGGTGGTTCTGTGTGTAAGGTCTTTATTTTTGAGCTTTGTAAAGTCATTTTATCGCCTTTATTTAAAGCAGGTAAAATCTTATCTCCACTAGCATCATCATTCAATCTTAAATGCCCATCAAATAGCACTCTTCTTCCACTTAGTTTAAACTTCGCCTTATTACTTGTGATATAAATTGTATTGTTTTCTATCTTCGCATCAGACATTTGAGTCATTAAAAATCTATCATAAATTAATTTATACAATTTATATTCATCAGACTTTAAATACTCTTTAGCAATTTCAGGAGTAAAGCTAACATTAGTTACACGAATAGCTTCGTGAGCTTCTTGAGCGCCTTTGCTTTTAGTCTCATAAACTCTTGCTTTAGTCGGTAAATATTCTTTGCCATAGTCTTTTGCGATTTGTTCTCTTGCTGATTTTATTGCTTCTTCGCTTAAGTTTAAGCTATCAGTTCTCATATAAGTAATTGCACCCATAAATCCTGCGTGAGTTTGAACGCCTTCATATAAAGTCTGTGCTAACATCATAGTTTTTTTAGGAGAAAAACCTAATTTAGAACTAGCAGCTTGTTGTAAAGTAGAAGTCATAAAAGGTGGCTTTGGACTATCTTTACGCTCTTTTATACTGATTTCATCTACGATAAAATCCGAGCTTTTAATATGTTTTAGGATTTCTTCGGCTAAGGCTTTTTCAGTAATGCTTGTTTTTGATAATTTCTTGTTATCAAATTCTATTAATTCTACTTCTAAATCTGTTTTAAACTTAGTATCAAGTTCATAATACTCAATGCTTACGAAATTTCTTATTTCTCGCTCTTTTAAGATAATTAATCTTAAAGCCGCACTTTGAACCCTACCAGCACTAAGCTTGCTTGCTACCTTGCTTGATAATAAGCCACTTAATTTAAAACCCACAATTCTATCTAGCATACGCCTAGCTTGTTGAGCATTTACGCTATTTAAATCTATTTTTCTTGGGTGTTTAATAGCGTTTAAAATAGCGTCTTTTGTAATTTCGTGAAAAACTATTCTATCATAGCCTAAAACATCTCCGCCTAAGATATTTGCTAGATGATATGCAATTGCTTCTCCTTCTCTATCTTCATCGGTTGCTAGTAAGACTTTAGCACCTTTGCTAAGGCTTTTTAATTCTTTTACTATGCTTGAGTGAGTTTTACTGATTTCATAATTAGGTTTAAAATGTCCGTTTTCTATATCAATTCCTAATTTATTTTTAGGCAAATCCCTAATATGACCTTTAGATGCAATTACACTATATTCACTACCTACAAATCTTGAAATTGTTTTAGCTTTGCTTGGTGATTCTACTATTATTAGGGTATTACTCATTCGTTCTCCTTGATTAAAACATTGGCAAATTCATCATATAATTTTCTATATTCATCGCCAAGTTTTACTAAATCTTTATTTGTGCTAATGTATTCTAAATCCTTTAACACTGCATAATCTTTTAAAAAATTATTTGCATTTTCTTTTTTAAGATAAGTTTTTGCAAGTTCGTTATATACATTTAAAAATTCCTTTTGAAAATCTTCAAATTTTTCTAAATCAACACTTAATAAAGTATCATTTGAAAAGCTTAAAACCTTGCTTTTAAATAATATTGCTAAAAATATCAAACCTTCACAATAATAAGGCTCTATTTCTTTAGTGCTTTTATAAGCCATTAAAGATACTGCTCTACTTGTTATATTTGCTAATAAGGCCTTTTTGTATTTTTCATCAAAATGATTGCAAAAATCATATATCCCACCAGCACTTGCTTTAAATTCTTCAATATTTTTAAATACCCCATTAGTATTCATTAAGCTTTCTGTATCGCTACCTATAAAGAAAATATGTCCTGCTTCGTGTCCAATGGTGCTAATCTCATAAATCTTTTTCCATAAAAACTCATTATTTAATACGCTTTTATTGTAGTCGTTAAAGGCTTTATCAAATACTTTTTGATTTAGCATTGTTCTTGGTTTTGATTTTGTTTTTTTATAGACAAAATCTAAAAATGCAAATATTTTTTTGCCATAATTTGCTGATACAAATTCATCATTTGGCACAACTTGAGCTGAAAATAAGCCATTTAATTCTGCTCCATAATAAAGTATAGGTTTGCTAATATGAAGCTCAATTTTGTCTAAATTAGCTAAGCTTAGATTTAATGCGTTTTGATTAGTTATATTAGCGTTTTTATAAGCTTTATTTAAGCTATTTTTCATCTTATTAACAAAACTTTCACTATTAAAATCATAATTATCATCAATTCTAATATCCCACTCAAGTGCTACTGAATGAGTAAAAGCGTCTTCGTAATATTCTAAAAAATGCCCAACTTGAATGAAGTCTTTTGCCCCCATCCAAGCTATTTCAGCATTTTGCCAAGGCTTTAGGCTAAGCTCTTTACTCATTAAAGCATTTTGCAAGGCTTTAAGATATTTTATATATGCTTCATTTTTATGATTTAATTTAAAAAACTCATTAAAGTATTCATCAATCTTTTTAAATTCTTCTTCAAAATATAAAGAATATGGTAAAAGCTCTGGTTTAGTATCCAAATTAATTGCTATTGCATAAATCCTAGTAGCTATTTCATCATTTTCATCAAGATAATAAAGCTTATTATTTTTTATAAACTCATAAGGATTTTCTAAACTTTTAAAAAATTCATTATTTTTTTCAATTGCCTTATCCCATTTAGGCTGAATACTATTAAAAACAAGACCGATTTTATGCACTAGATTTAATAAATCTACATAAAATTTATCTAAACAAGGGCTTAATTTTTCAATGATTTTTATATGTCTTTGCTCGTAAAATTCTTTAACTCTTTTATATGCTAAATCTTTTGCTTTTGCTAAGTTTATATTATTTTTTTTGCAAGTATTTTCATAATTTGTAGTATTTAGCTCAATAATTCTTAATAAATATGAATTGAAATTCATATCATTTATTTCTAAGCCAAGTTCTTTTAAATCATTATTTATAAGTCTTGCTAAATCGTGATTGCTTGATGAGTTTAATTTGTATAATGAGAATAATTCTTCTTCGTGCTCTTTTATGATTTTTCCTAACATTTTTGCTCCTTTTTTCGCATTTTGCCAAAAAATATTTAAATATGGAACACACTTTGCTATATAAGTAAAAATATTTTTAAACAAGGATAGAAAATGGCAATTTCACCTATGAATAATACTGCTATGAGTGTTAATACAAGTATCGCTGCACAAAATGCTAATACGCTTTCTGATAAGCAAAAATCAGAAGGTTTTAGTCTTGATAATACCGTTCATACAAGTGATGTAAAAAAGCAAGAAGCAGATGCAAAAGCCTTAAAAGAAGCTGATGGGACTAATCCAAATTCTAAGATTTCTCAAGAAGCTTTTATGAGATTATTGCTTGAAGAATTAAAGCATCAAGACCCAACAAGTCCAATGGATAGTGATAAAATGCTAACTCAAACAAGCCAACTAGCAGCTCTTGAAACTCAAGAAAAAACTAATAAAACTATGGATGAATTAGCTAAGAGAATGGAATTGCTTAGTAATAGTGTAGGAATTGGTATGATTAATGCAGTTGGTAAAATGGCTGTGCTTAAAAAAGATACCTTTACTCACGATGGTAAGGCTGTTGATTTGCCGTTTAACTTATACTTTCCAAATGGTGCTCCAAATGATGTAGTAATAGGTGTATTTAACTCAAATAAAGAGCAAATTGACGCAATTAAAGTCAATAAAGACATTATTCAAAAAGGTAATAATAATTTTATTTGGGATACTAGATATGAAGATGGAACTATTAGAGAGAAAGGCGATTTTAAATTCGTAGCTCAATATGAAGATGAACATGGAAATATAGTTCAAATTCCTAGTGGTTATTTTAAGGTTGATGGGGTTACTTTTGAAGATGGCAAGGCTTATTTAAACGCTTCTGGTATTAAAATCAGCTTTGATGATATAGCACAATTTCAGGATGAAAAACTATGATGCGTTCATTTTATAACGGGGTTAGTGGGGTAAAAACTCATAGTTTTGGAATGGATTTATTAGCTAATAACATTTCAAACATAAACACCGTTGGCTACAAGGCTGCTATGCCTGAATTTAAAGACATATTTTATCAAACAGGCAATGATGTTGGTGGCTTAAATAATTTTGGGGCAAATCAAGTTGGACTTGCTGCAAGTGGTTTAAGCTCAACTTTTTCTCAAAAACAAGGAGCTTTAGTTTCTAGTCAAAATACCTTTGATGTAGCACTTGAAGGCAAGGGATTTTATGGCATAAAAGATTACGATGGTAATACTTATTATACTAGAAATGGGGCTTTTAATATTGATAGCGATTTTAATTTGGTTGATAGTTTTGGAAGATTTGTGCTAGGGACTATGAATGCTGGATTTAATGCGAGTGCTATGAGTGAAAATATTAAAGAAATGTTTGGAAAAGTTAGTTCAAATGCTGGTTTTACAATATCTAATAATGATTTAGATATTAAATTAAACGCACCAAACGCACAAACTCCTATAACATTGCCAAGAACACTTTTTATGAATGCAGTAGCAACTACAAATGTAAATATTAAAGCAAATCTTAGTAATGCTTTTCACGAAGAAGATAAGTATATAAATCTTGATAATATTGAATTAGAAATTGATAATAATAAAAGCACTTTTAAAGCAAGTAATCTTGAGCCTAATGCTAGAATTTTATTAGAAGTTGATAGGGGAGATGGAAGCGATACTATAGAAGCATTTGCTGATGAGTTTGGGAATTTAGAAAAGACAATTAGCGGGAATGTAAATAGCTTTAGTGCAAGGCAAGTAAAGACTATTAATGTAGGTGCTAATAATAAATTTGATATAGCAACTTATGATGCGAATGGAAATATTAGAAAAATTGATTTGCAAATACAAGCTATTGATAAGCTTAATTTTAAAGCTACTGCTATTTTAAAAGATACTCAAGGAAATACTATTAGTGAAGCTAGTGGGAATATTATTTTTAATACCGATGGTTCATTAAATACAAATGAATTAAATCAAATAGATGGAATAAATCTAAATCTAGGAAGCCCAAGAGTTGATGGTAAGGGTGGATATGATGGATTAACTTGTATTGATAATGCAAAAATAGAGCGTTATGTAGAAGCAAATGGCTATCCAGCAGGAGTTTTAAAAGATTACGCTATTGATGAAAGGGGCAATATATTAGCTAATTTTACCAATGGTAAATCTCAAGCTGTAGCTAAGTTTGCAGTGTTTAATTTCGTAAATGAGCAAGGCTTACATAAAAATGGAGAAAATGAGTTCAGCACTACTCCTGATAGTGGAAATCCTATATTTTTTACCGATGCAAATGGTAATGTAATAAACTCATATAAAATCAAATCAAATTATTTAGAGCAAAGCAATGTGGATTTAGGCACGGAGCTTACTCAAGTGATTATTTTTCAAAAGGCTTATGAAGCAAACGCTAAGAGTATCACAACAGCCGATCAAATGCTAAAACGCGCAATAGAGATGAAAAAATAATACAAAATAAATTATATTTAGCACAATTTTTCGTGTTAAATATAATTAAAAATATATTTTAAATAAATTATTTAGTATAAAAATATTTAAAAATTGTGTGTTTAATACTATTTTTAAAATATTTTCTACTAAATATTAGATATAAATGCTTTATTTTTAAGAGATAAATTATTAGTTTTACTTAATTAGTATTTTGGAATTATTTTTGATTTATAAGAACAATATTTTATGGTAATTTTTAATATGTTTTGATTTTGTGACTTTACAAAGTTTTATTATTTATACAATTTATTTTACTTATAATTTAACTTTATATCAATTTAACTTATACATAATCATATAGTAATTAGACTAAACATAATTTTTAATTTTACTTATTGCTATTTTTAAGAAAGATTAATTTATAGCTAAAATTAAGGATTATTTAAAGTATGTTTTAGACTTGTTTGATTATAAATATATTTTTAGTGAGTATGTTTTTATTGTAGGTGGTATTTTTGATAATCAGTTATTATTAAAGCATTAAATATATAAATGAGCTAATTTTATTACCTTTTAAAAGAGCAAAATTAGATATTTTGTTATAAGAAGATAAAGAGCTTTTGAGTATGATTGTAATAGCAATGGTTGATGAATTGCCAAATCCTAAAAAGAAGCTTAAAAATAGTATAAATTGTATTAGTAATTAAAATATTTATAAAAATTCTTAATTTTAAATTCTCATAGCTATTTTGATTGAAATCTTGTGAAAAGTATTTAATATATTTATAATATATCAAGATAACTTGATATTTAGAATACTATAATAAATTTTCAAAATTATTTTATTTTGAAAAAGGATTTTTATGGAATTTACAAGTGAGAAATTATTAGAAACTTTTTATGAGTTTTTGTTTTTAACTGCTGAAATAAGCTTTTTATTTATTTTTATCAATATGATTATGTTTTATATTAATTCAAGATATAGCTTTAATAAATATTTAAAAAATAATGTTTTTTCATATTTTATAGCAATATTTTTAGGCTCAATTACTACTTTTTGTTCTTGTTCAACTATACCTGTTTTTAATTCTTTAATTAAAAACAATATTAATCACGGAGTAGCTAGTGCTTTTTTACTAACTTCGCCATTAATTAATCCTATGCTAATTACTATGCTACTTAGTGCATTTGGTTTTAGCATAACTTTTTATTACATTATTTATATAGTTATATTTGTATTTATTATAAGCTATTTAATAGGTTTAATACCTGCAAGATTGCTATTAAAAGATATTGTAACTAAAGAATTTCAATTTAATCAAAATACCAAGCTTAATTTGTATGAATGTTTATACAAGTCTTTAAAATCATATAAGGATATTTTTTATTATGTATTATTTGGTATGTTAATAGGTGCTTTTTTGCATAATTTTATGCCTGTTGAATTTATTAAAGATTATTTATCTAGTTTTGGAATTTATGGTATATTTTTGGCTAGTTTTGTTGGTTTGTTGCTTTATATACAAACTTGCTTGATTATTCCATTGGGAGTAACTTTAATAAATGTTGGGTTTCCTATCGGTATATTTTTTAGTTTTTTAATAGCTGGTGGGGGTTGTTCTTTACCTGAATTAATTTTACTTAGGTCAATGTTTAAAATTCGTATGATGATAATATTTATCATTAGTATTTTATCAATGGCAAATATTTTTGGAATTTTACTTTATTTATTTTACTAAGGATTAAAATGAAGAATTTATTAAATTATACAGCAGCTATAAATGATGAAACTAGGCTTAAAATATTAGCTTTTTTAGATATTCATAAAAAATGTTGCGTATGTGAGATATGTGAGAGTTTTGAAATGCTTCAGTCTAGGATTTCAAGGCATTTAAAGATATTAAAAGATGCTGATTTATTAATAGCTAGTAGAGATGGGGCGTTTATTTATTATGAGATAAATTATGAAAATACTAAAGAGATTTTAGAGCTTTTAAAAAAGGCTAATTTTACTTTACCTGATTTAAAAACCCCAAAAGAATGTAATTCCTAGAAAATCTAGGAATTAAAATAAAAATCCAACAAAGCCATTAACAACAAGAGCATTTACAATGTCTACTAAAAATCCACCCATAATAGGAACGATAATAAATGCTATTTTGCAAGGTCCGAAGTGATTTGTTACTGCTTGAAGATTTGCAATCGCAGTTGGAGTTGCACCCATACCAAAGCCACAATGTCCTGCTACAAGGCAAGCTGCTGCGTAGTTTTTGCCACAAATAACAAAGGTTACATATCTTACATAAATAATAATTGCTATTGTTTGAATTATTAATAAAACGCTGATCGGAACAGCTAATTTTATAAGTTCAACGATATTTAAAGTCATAATTGACATAGCAAGGAATAATGATAAAGCCACATTTCCTATCACACCTACTTCTCTATCAAATACTTTATGAATATTTAGTGAGCTAAAGCCATTTCTAATAATAATACCTGAAAATAAGCACCATACAAATGTCGGCATACTATCTAAGAATTTTAAAAAGCCAATTTCTTTATTGGTAGCTACATTTGCTGCTTGGCACGCATAATCAATTGCATTACCAATCACTAAAGCAAGAGCAATTAAACTTAAGCTTGTAATAAAACTATAACTTGTAATTAATCTTACTTTTTGCGGACTTGTAAATGCTTCATCACTTGATGTTTCGTTGTTTTCTACTTCATCGCTTTTTAGATTAAATTTTTTGATTAAATAATTCGCCATAGGACCACCAATAAGCCCACCAGAAATTAATCCATAAGTAGCACACGCCATTGCTATATCAGTTGCTTGTGCGAAATTATAAGGTGATTCTTGAAATGTAGCTCCCCAAGCAGCACCAGTTCCGTGTCCGCCACTAAGTGTAATTGAGCCACCAAGTAAGCCTATTAATGGATTTTCACCCATAGCACTCATTACTCCAACACCAATTGCGTTTTGAACCACTAATAAGACGAAAACAGCAATTGAGAAAGTAATTAGTAATTTCCCGCCCTTTTTGATACTATCAAAATCAGCACTAAGCCCAACCGTTGCATAAAATGCTAATAAAAGTGGGGTTTTTATATCTTCTGCGAATTTGATTGTAAAATTTGCATAATAACTAGATAAGAATAAAATAAATGCTACTATGATACCACCAGTTACAGGCTCTGGAATATCGTAATTTCTTAAAAAGCTAGAATATTTAGTAATTATTCTACCCAAAATTAAGACAAGCATAATACAAATAAATGTGCTATAAAAATTAAGTTCAAGCACACTAGTGCCATTATCATTGCTAAGCAAAGTTGCAATACCGAGATTGATTTTTTCCATTAAAACTCCTTTTATTAAATCGCTTTATTTTGTCTTAAAATATTTAATTTGTTACAAATATAAGCAATTAATTTTGTTTTTTTAAAAAAGTGAGTAATTTTGTAATAATTTTGAGATTTTATTTAATAAAGTTTTGATTGATATATAAAGAGGAGCTACCTAAAAGGTAGCTTAGAAATTATTTGCTTTCAGCGTCTTTTTTTTCTGCTTCTGGCTCAACTGCAACTGCTTGTGCGTTTGCATCAGCATTTTCTACTGATTGAGTTTGTTCTACTGGTTGAACTTTTGTAGCGTCTGTATTTTCTTCTGCGAATAAACCTGCACTAAATGCACCTAAGATAGCTGTTAAAACTAATAACTTTTTCATTTTTTCTTCCTTTTTAATTAAAATGCGCCGGCATTCTACTCCTACAATCTTAAACTTTACTTAAAAAAAATAAATTTTGAAAAAATATTCTGAAATTCCTAATATATAGTCAAATTAGCGATTTTAAATTAGCAAAATATTTATAAAATTATTAAATATATTTATATAATTTAAATTAAACAATTATGGATTTTAAAATAGGAATTTAGTTCCTATTTTGTTGATTTTGTTTTTGCATTATCTGTGTTTAGTAAAGAACTAATTCTTACTCCATTAAGATAAATTATCCAAGAAAAATAAAGCCATATAAAGAAAAATAAAACAGCAGAAAAACTACCATAAATGCTAGCATATACTTTATTTAGTGATATATAAAATACAAAAAGACTTTTAAAAATGCTCCAAACTAAAGCTACTAAAAAGCTTACTAGAGCTATGATTTTAGGATTTAAATGTTTATTGATTGATATATGAAAACATACAAAAAATAAAGCCCAAATGATTAAAAAAGGTAAAATTCCTAAGAAATTAAACTTAAGTCCTATTGCATCTATATATTTTTGAATTTTATAACTTAAATAAAAGCTAGTTAATAATCCTAAAGGCGCTAGAGTAATTAGCGACCAATATGTGCTAAGTGATGAAAAAAAGCCCTTTTTAGGAGTATTGCTAATGTGCGAGATGGTATTTTCATAAGCATTAAAAAACATAAATAAAGCAAAAACCATAGCGATAATTCCTGCTACATCAAGTTTTGTGCTATTTTGTAAAAATTGCTCTATGTAATTTACAGAATTTGCTTCTTGGTTTGGCAAAATTAAGCTAAATATAAAATTATTTAATTGGCTGCTTTGTTCTTTAAAACTTGGCATATGAGCGAATACAAAAAAACTTAAAGATAAAATCGGAATAATATTTAAAACACTATAAAAAGAAAGCGAGCTAGCGTGTTGTAAAATACCTTTATCACTTACATTAATAATTGTTTTTAAAATGTGTAAAATCTTTTTCATAAAAATCCTAGATAAATAAAAAATATTAAGTTCAAACTTATAACAAAAATTGCTAAATACCTATGAAAAATTGATAAAAAACTAAGTATTAAATAAATGAAAAAATATTTAAATTCCAATTTAAAATTAGTTGCAAACATTTTAAAATCTAAAAATATTAATAAGTATTTATCCAATAAATCTCCTAAATTAATAATATGTAAAAACAAAACTAAAGGATAAAAAATCACAAAAATAGGAGTTAAAATAATCCCTAATAATTGTTGAAAGCTAAGCAATGGAAAAAAGTATAAAACAGGTGCAACCATTGCAAAAAAGGTGCTAAGTTCAAGGCAGATTAGTTTTGTAAGTGAATTAGCATTAAAATGATAAATAAATAAAAATATATAAAAGACCCCAAGGCAAGAGAAGAAAAACCCTACATTAAATAAAAAACTAGGATTAATAGCAATGCAAATAAAAAATGCTAAAAATAAATGCGAAAAACTAAGAATTTTAATTGCTCTAATTATAAAATAAAATCCCAAAATAGCCATTATAAATGAGCGAAAATAGCTTGCAACTAGACCAATTTCATAAAAATATAAGGCTAAGATTATGAAAATAATTATTCCTAAATCAAAATGAATTGACCTATATGGGAAAAATCTTTTTTGAAAATACTTATAAATAATTGAAAATATAAAGAAAAATATGGAATAAATAAGCCCTAAATGATAGCCTGATATTGCTAGTAAATGTGCAATTCCATAGTAATTTACGCTATCCCTTAAATCCTTGCTAATGCTTTTTGCAAAAAATAAAGCTCCAAAAAATTGCTTCATAGTTAAATTTTCGTGCTGATTTATAAAATAATTTACAAATGCGTTCTCTTTAATCTCATCTAATTCTTCTAAAGCATAGCTTGGCAAATAAAATCTAGCTTGTAAATATTCATAAAAATTAAGCTTATTTTTAGCTGCGAATTTTAAGCTGATTTGATTGGATTTAATTTCTTTTTTAGTAGTTGTGTATATTAAAACATCTTTATATGCAAGTGCTAGAACATAATAACTTTTATTATTTTTAGTTTTTAAATAATTATTGTTTATTTTTAACTCATAACTATCTTGTTCTAAAAACTCGCAAAAATCTAAGAATTTCAAATGCACTTGCAAACAAAATACAGCAATTAAAACAATAAATATTATAAAATAATGTTTTTTATTGATTATTAGAGTTCTTTTGCTCTTTATATTCATCACATAAATCGTTTAAAAAACAATTATTACAATCAGGTTTTTTAGCCTTGCAAATATATCTTCCAAACAAAACCATTCCTTTATGCAATTTATCAAGGTCGGTTTTAAATAGTTTCGTAAGCTCTTTAGCACAATCATTAGGAGTTTTTGCATTTGATATTTTTAATCTTTTGCTAACTCTAAAAATATGAGTATCTACAGCCATTACATTTGCACCCAAACTCTCGCATAAAACCACATTAGCAGTCTTTTCTCCAACCCCTGCAAGATTTATCAAATCATCAAATCTCATAGGTATAATTCCTGAATGAAATTTCACAACACTTTTTGCCATTTTGATAAGATTAATTGCTTTATTTTGATAAAAATTACAACTTTTAATTAATTCTTTTATATTCATTAAATTTGCATTTGCTAAAGAATTTATATCAGGATAGTTTGCAAATAAACTTGGTGTTATTAGATTAACCCTACTATCAAGGCATTGAGCTGATAGCATAACACAAACTAAAAGTTCATAATCATTATTAAAAATTAATTCACTTTTTGCGTTTTTATAATTACTTAAAAATCTATTTTTAATTTCTTTTTCTCTTCTTCTCATAATTACTATCTTACTATTTTTTTACACAATATTTGTAAAATGATATATCAAATCAATTGAAAAAGGAAGATATTATGAAAAAAATTTCATTAGTTCTAGCAGGACTTTTATGTGGTGTAAGCTTAAATGCAGCTGTGGTTGCAACTTATAAAGGTGGAGAAATTACAAGCGATGATTTAGCACCTTATTTAGCTCAATTTCAAATAAGCGATGTAAGTGCGCTTCCAAAAGAAGTTAAAGATGGTTTAATAAGAGATGTATTATCAAAAAGACTTTTTGCTAAAGAAGCTGAAAAGATGAAATTAGATAAAGATGCGAAATTTCAATCAGCTTTAAATAGTGCAAAAGAATTATTACTTGCTCAACAATATTTATTGAAAAAATTTGAAGGTATCAAGGTAAGTGATGCTGAAATTAAAAAATATTATGATGAACATTTAAATGATTTTAAAGTTCCTGAAGCTGTAAAAACTAAACATATTTTAGTTGCTAGCGAAGCTGATGCTAAAGAAATATTAAAACAATTAAAAGGTCTTAAAGGAGATAAATTAGTAGCTAAATTTAGCGAACTTGCTAAATCAAAATCACTTGATAAAGGTTCAGGAGCAATGGGTGGCGATTTACCTTATATGAGTGCAAATGAATTAGTTCCTGAGTTTTTCAATGCAGCTAAAAAACTTAAAAAAGATGAAGTGTCAGAACCTGTAAAATCTCAATTTGGTTTTCATGTAATCTTAGGAGAAGATTTTAGAGCTAGCAGACAAGGAAGCTTACAAGAAGCAACTCCATTTATTGAAAATGGTTTAAAAAATGAAAAACATAAAGAATTAATTAAAAACGAAGTTGAGAATTTGATTAAAAATTCAGGCTTACAAGTTAAATAAGGATTTATAATGGGTGTTTTAGAATTAGTAAAACCAGGTGTTATTTATGGTAAAGATTTAGAGCGTGTTTATGCTTACGCAAAAGAAAATAAATTTGCAATTCCAGCAGTAAATGTTGTAGGAACAAATTCTATAAACGCCGCATTAAAAGCTGCTCGTGAAGCAAATTCGCCTATTATTATTCAATTTAGTAATGGCGGAGCTAGTTTTTTTGCAGGAAAAGATTGTCCTAATTCAGCAGTAATTGGAGCAATTGCAGGTGCAAAGTATGTGCATGAAGTAGCAGCTGCTTATGGGGTAGTTGCTATTTTACATACTGACCACGCAGCAAAAAAACTTTTACCTTGGATAGATGATTTAATTAAGGCAAATGAAGAATTTTATGCAATTCATAAAAAACCTTTATTTAGTTCTCATATGCTTGATTTAAGCGAAGAAAGTTTAAACGAAAATATTGAAATTTCTTGCGAATATTTTAAGAAATTTAACGCATTAGAAATCGGTATAGAAATTGAATTAGGTTGCACTGGTGGAGAAGAAGATGGAGTTGATAATACAAATATTGACAATGCTAAATTATACACTCAACCAAGCGATGTAGCACTAGCTTATAAAGAATTAAGCAAAATTGGGACAAATTATACAATCGCAGCAAGTTTTGGTAATGTTCATGGGGTTTATAAACCGGGAAATGTAAGACTTGAGCCAGTAATTTTGCATAATTGTCAAGAATATTTACAAAAGGGTGCAAAACCACTTAATTTTGTATTCCACGGCGGAAGTGGTAGTGAAGCAGAAAAAATCACTGAAGCAATCAATTACGGCGTAATTAAAATGAATATAGATACTGATACTCAATGGGCATTTTGGGATGGTGTTCGTGAATATGAAGTAAAAAATCACGGATATTTACAAGGACAAATCGGAAATCCTGAAGGCGATGATAAGCCTAATAAGAAATATTATGACCCAAGAATGTGGTTAGTTGCTGGAGAAAAATCTATGCAAAAACGCCTTTTACAAGCGTTTAGCGAGTTAAATTGTATGAATAGGAATTAATCTTGCAAACAATAATTATTAAAAAGAAGAAAAGTGTATTTTCTTCTTTTTTGTTTTTAATCTTTTTACCTTTATTAGTCTTCGTGTTAGCGATTTTAGCTTATTTAAATATTATAAAACTTATTATGCCATTACATACTATTATAATGTGTGCTGTGCTCTTAGTATTTGCTATGTTTTTTGCACCGCAAAATGAATATTGTGTATATGCAAAAATTAAAAAAAATTCGTCAATTTTTGAAAATGATTTAAAAGATTTTATTAAAGATAATTCTTTAAGAATTGATGAAATTAGTAAGGCTAATGTGAGTTTTGATGAATTTTTTGATAATTATTTACATAAGCTAAAGCCACTTTCATTTGGATATATTGCTAGTGCTGTTTTTCCAATGATTGGAATTTTAGGAACTTTTATAAGTATTGCAATATCTATGCCTGATTTTAAAGTAGGTAGTTCGGCTGCGCTTGAAGGAGAAATTAGCTTATTGCTTAGTGGAATTTCAACTGCTTTTTATGTTTCAATTTATGGGATTTTTCTTACTATTTGGTGGATGTTTTATTCAAGACTTGGTATTGCTAAAATTAATAATTTTAAAGAAAATTATAGAATTAATAGTAAAAAATATTTTTGGAGTAAAGAAGAATTAGAAAGAATTTCTCTTAGAAAAAATAGTGAGTTATTTTCTAATACAAATTTATTATTATCAAAGCTTTATGATAATGAGTTTTTTAATGAAATATCAAAACTCCATCAAGATAAATTTACGGGTTTTAAAGAATTATTTAAATCTTATGAAAAAATTGCGATAGTTCATACAAATTTAGCTCAAAAATCTTTAGAATTAAGCAATAAAAATACTAAGCAAATGCAAGAAAAGATAGATGAATTTTCATTAAGAATTGAAAATAGCTTGAAAGAATTTGCTAAATTAAAAGAAGATTTAGAAGCTAAATTATTAGATTTTAAAAATATTTATGAAGATGAAAAACACGAATTTAGAATAGTTGATGAATTAAAAGCTGATATTGAAAACCTTAGTAAAGAAGCAAATCAGGTATTAAATAAAATAAATAATGCGTAATAAAGATAATAATAATTTTTGGATAGTTTATGCTGATTTGATGGCTGGATTGTTGTTTGTATTTATTTTAGTTCTTAGTGCTATTGTTTTAAAATATATTTTTACACAAAATGAGCTAAAAAATGAACAAAAACATTTAGATGAATCAAAAGCTTTAATAATTAGTAAAGATGAGCTTTTGAGCTCGTTAAATGAAGAGCTTGAAAAACTCAATATTTCATTAAACGATGAGCTAAATAAAAATAAAGATGCAAATGATTATATTAAAAAATTGCTTCTTAATTTAGATGAAAATGCAAAAAATAAGGAAGAATTATTAAGCAATATTGACAAAAAAGACGCACAGATTTTAATGCTACTTAAAAATCTTGAAGATACTGAAATAAAAATAAAAAATAAAGATGATAAAATAGACGAATTAGCAAAGCAATTGAGTGGGTTTAAGGTTGAATACGAAAAGCTTAAAAATAATAAAACAAAATTAATTCAAGCTTTACAAAATAAATTATCAAATGATATTTTAATCAATCTGAATTCAGGCAGTATTAGCTTAAATGCTAGTATTTTGTTTGATAGTGCGGAGTATTTGATTAAAGATAGTGCAAAAGAAGAGCTTAAAAAAACTCTAATTAAGTATTTTGATGCCTTGCTTAGCTCACCTGAAATTCTAGCTAATATTGATAGTATAGTGATTGAAGGACATACTGATAGTGTTGGTGGATTTACTTATAATCTTGAGTTATCTCAAAAAAGAGCTTTGGAGATTATGAAATTTATTAATTCGTTTTATAATGATAAAAGATTAGAAAAACTACTTGTAGCAGTTGGCAAAAGCTATAATGATTTAAAATTTAAAGATGGCGTTGAAGATAAACAAGCAAGCAGAAGAATAGAAATAAAATTACAATTTTCAAATGAACAAGCAATCAAGGAATTTGAAAGCGTAATTTCAAAGGATTTAAGTGAAAATAGCAATAATTAGACTTAGTGCAATGGGCGATATTTTTCATATGCTATGGCATATTAATTATATAAGAGCTGCATATCCTAAAGCTAGGATTGATTTTTTTGTGGATTCTAGGTTTTATTTTTTACTTGATGGACTTATTTGGTTTGATAATATTTATTCATTACCACTCAAAAAACACCCAATAAAAGCATTAAAAGAGATAAAACATTTAAAAAAATTATATGATATTAGTATTGATTATCAAGGAAGAATAAAATCAGGTTTTTTAGCAAATTATTTGAGTGCAAATTCTTATGGATATTCTAAAAATGGCTTAAGAGAAAAATTAGCTTATTATTTTTATAAAAACCATTGCAATTGTGATTATTTAGAAAATGTGTATAAAAGAAGCCTTGAATTAACTCGCTTTGCTTTAAAAGAATTTAAAAATGATGAGTTGGTAACTAGCGATGTATTAATTTATGATGATATAAAAACTCAAAATATTATGAATAAAATAAAGCCTTTAGTAGAAGATGAATTTATATTATTACATAATGGTTCAAGCAAGATAAATAAAATGCTTCCTTTAGAAAAATTGATTGATATTTGTAAAAATTGTGATTATAAAATATTGCTTAGTTGGGGTTCTCAAATAGAACTTGATAGAGCAAATGAGATTGTAAAAGAATGTAAAAATGCTAAAGTTTTGCCTAAAATTTCATTAAATGAATTAGTGTTTTTAAGCAAATTAGCAAAATTAATCATAGGAAATGATAGCGGGACTACTCATATTGCTGTGGTTTTAAATCGTCCTAATATAACTTTTTTAAACGAATGTGATAAAAAACCTGCAAAAAGATTAATAAGTCCATCTAATTTACAACATTATTTTTATAAATTTAGCGATGTAAATAAAGAAAAAGTTTTAGATATTATTAGTAAGGTTTTTAGCAAATGAGAGATTATTTATATATTTTTATTTTTTATTTTTTTAATTTTTTACTAAAATTAATTCCCAATAAGATTTTAAAATTCTTTGCTAATTTAATCGGTAGCCTAGCATTTAGAATTAATAAAAAACATAAAAATATAATCTTAAAAAACTTAGAGCATTTTTGCAAACTCACACAAGCTCCAAAAAGTATAGAAATTACCAAACAAGTTTATAAAAAATTTGCCTTTTATATATTATCAATGGTAAAAAATCAAAATATAAGCCAAGAAAAATTATTAAAACAAATAAAATTATTCAAAAACGAAGAATATTTACAAGATTTATTAAGTGCTAATGCAAAAATAGTTTTTACAACAGCACATTATGGATATTGGGAGATTTTGCCATCTGCTGTTGCTATTAAGTATAATTGTAAAATTAATATAATTGGAAGAGCCTTAGAGAGTGCAAAAATTAATGCCATACTTACTAAATATAGAGAAAATTTCGGAGTAAAACTAATAGAAAAAACAAATGCTTTAAGACCTATGATTAAGGCTTTAAACAATAATGAATTAGTAGGAATTGTAAGCGATCAAGACGCACATATTAAAGAAAGTAGCGAGTTTATTTTATATGGTAGAAAAGTTACTCAAAGCAATGCAGCAAGTCTTATAGCTAAAAGGTGTGATGCTTATTTATTGCCTGTTTATATTTATGAAATTAGCGATGGTTATTGTATAGAGTTTTTTAAGCCATTAAAGGCTAGTGAAAAAACAATAGAAGAACTTAGTTTTTATCAATTAGAATGCACGAAAAAAATGTGGGAAAAAAATCCTAGCGAGTATTTTTGGTTTCACAAAAGATTTAAGACATTTTATGGGGATGAGTATTGAAAATTTTTATATATTTACCTAATTGGCTAGGCGATGCTATTATGGCTGCTGGTGCTATTAATGCTTTAATTAAAAAATATCCTAATGCAAAAATTACTTTTTATGGAAGTTTTGTAGCTTGTGAGCTTTATAAGGATTTAGGTGAAATTGTAGTAGAGATAAAAAAACAAAGATTAAAACAAATTAAAGCTTTAAAAGAAGAATTTGATTTAGGAATTTCATTTAAAGCAAGTTTGTCATCTAAGTTTTTATTATTTATATTAAATGCTAAGAAAAAATTTTATTTTAAAGCAAACAAAAGTGATAATACTCATCAAGTTTTAAAATATTTTAATCTAATAAAGCCACTTGGATTAGACGAGCAATTAAACACAGCTTTACCTTTTAAAAAGCTTAAAACAAGAAAACTAATAGGAATAGCAGCTGGTGCTAATTATGGTGCTGCTAAATGCTATGAGCCTAGTTATTTTGCAAAAATTGCTAGCACTTTTAAAGAGCATAAAATAATACTTTTTGGGACTAAAAATGAAGCTGGAATTTGTAATTTTATTGAAGATGAGCTTAAAAAATACGATATAAAAGCCATTAATTTGTGTGGTAAAACTAATATTAAAAGATTGGCTTTAGCAGTTTCTAGCCTTGATTATTTATTGGCAAATGATAGTGGAATTATGCATTTAGGTGCTAGTTTTAATATAAAAGTTCTAGCATTTTTCGGACCTACGAATACAAAACAAACATATCCTTTTTGTAATAATGGTAAGTTATTTTCATTGTTTTTGCCTTGTTCTCCTTGTGCTAAAAAAGTATGCCCTTTAAAGCACCACAATTGTATGAAACAAATGACACCTGAATTTGTATTAGAACAAATGAGATAAATCAAGTCTTTTTATTTCTTTAAAGAGTAAAATACTCCTAAAATTATTCAAAGGAGATTTTATGAAATTTAATGTAATTTATGAAGTAAAAGAATGGCAAGGCAATTCAAGTGAGTTAAAAATAACTCCAATTTATGATGATGAAGCAAACAAAGAAATCCAAATTATTTTACCAAAAGGTAAAATTATGCAAGAGCATAAAGCTCCAGGAGTGATTGTGGTTCAGGTTTTAAAAGGGGATATTGAGTTTGTAATTGATAATAAAAGTATAAATCTAAAAGATTTGATGAGTATAAAAGTAGCTGCTAATATTAATCATAGTTTAATTGCTAATGAAGATAGTATAATTAGACTAAGTCTTGCAAAAAATGATAATTTTAGTAGGGTAAAAAGCGTTCAAATTGATTAATACTTTAGAGGTTTTTCAACCTCTAAATAATTAGCAAGAATATGTAGTTTTAAATTCGTATGCAGTTGGGCGTTGTTCTACTGGCCAAACTTGATTTTTAAACTTCATATGTTGATAATCTTGTATGCAAACATCAGTAAATGCAGGTTTTAAATAAGCATTATCACGGATTAAGCTCTCTAAAGCACCCCTTAGAGTATGTGGTAATTGTTCTATTCCTTTTTCTCTAATTTCATCAAGGCTTAATTTAAATAAATTCTCATCCATAGGTCCAGCTGCAGTAAGCTCATTTTTAATTCCATCAAGACCTGCTAAAAGCATTGATGAAAATGCCAAATACACATTGCTAGAACTATCAGGAAAACGCATTTCAACTCTAGCACTTTTTTCGTTAATTCCATAAGGCACTCTACAACTAGCTGAACGATTTTGACAAGAGTAAGTTAGAATTGATGGAGCTTCAAACCCTGGGATTAATCTTTTATAAGAATTAGTAGTTGGATTTGTAAATGCTGTTACACTTCTTGCGTGTCTTAAAACCCCACCTATATAATGAATTGCAGTCTTGCTAAGTCCTGCATAGCCACTTTTATCATAGAATAAGTTTTTACCATTTTTAAATAAGCTCATATGAACGTGCATTCCGCTACCATTATCAAGATGAAGTGGTTTTGGCATAAATGTAGCAGTTTTACCATTTAGATGAGCTACCATTTTTACTACATATTTATATATTTGAACATTATCAGCAGCTTCTACTAAAGTATTAAACTTAACCCCAATTTCTCCTTGACCTTGTGCGTTTTCGTGGTGATGAACAAAGCATTCAATACCAACACGCTCTAAAACTTGAACCATTTCAGCTCTTAAATCTTGCATACTATCAACAGGAGGAACTGGAGTGTAACCACCTTTTCTTCTTGGGCGATGACCGGTGTTATAAGCGTCTTCATAATGCTTACCATCATTCCATTCACCTTCTTCTGTGTCTATTTGATACATAGCATAATTCATTGTATCTACGATTTTGATATCATCAAAGATGAAAAATTCATTTTCAGCACCAAAATACGCAGTATCAGCAATATCGCTACTTTCTAGCATTTTAAGAGTTCTTTTTGCTATTGTTCTTGGGCATTTTTCATAAAAATCATTTTTATAAACATCAAAAATATCACAGATTACAATAACGGTATTGTCGCTTGTAAATGGGTCAATAAAAGTTGTTGTAACATCAGGGATTAATATCATATCACTTTTTTCAATTGGTTGCCAGCCTTTATATGAGCTTGCATCAAAAGGAATTCCATTAGTAAGTGTATCTTTTGTTACACTTTTCATAGTGTATGTATGATGATTCCAAGTGCCATCAAGAGAAGTAAATCTAAAATCTACAAACTTTATTTCATTGCTTATGCAAAAATCAAAGAATTCGGTAACATTATTTACAAATTTAGCCATTTTTTTAACCTTAAGTTAGATTTGATTAGCTATGATTTTAGCTAATATTTTTTAATTAAGTATTATTTTAAGGAAGAAAAATAATGACGCAAGAAGAATTAGATGCTTTAATGGCTGGTGGGCTTGATGATTTTGAAGATGAAATTGTTAATGATATAAAAGAAGAAGTTGTAGAGCCTAGTGAAGCAATTGAAGATTTAGAAGATGAAGAATTGAGTTTAGAAGAAGAATATAAATCATATAGACCAGATTCAAGGAAATCTTGGCCACCACCACCACCAACAGAAGATCATAAAGTTGTAAATCAATTAGATGATGTAACTCGTGATAGTGAAGTTAAAGCTACTGAATTACTTGAAAAAATTGAAACAATGATGGATTATTTTGCAACTGCTGAAAAGATTATAAAAACCTTTAAAAAATCAGTTCAAAATCAAGTTGAGTTATTTACAACTTTAAATGAGAAATTTCCTAATGTTAATAAATTTAGTGAATGTTTAGCTGAATGTAAAGAACAATTAGCAAAAATTGATGAAGCATTAGATAATTTAGCAATGGGACAAGATGAAGCTATGATGGCAATGGATGCTATGCAATATCAAGATATTCATAGACAAAAAATTGAGCGTGTAATTAATGTAATGAGAGCGTTATCTAAGTATATGAATAGCTTGTTTGAAGGTAGAATTGATGATGAAAAAAGAGTTAGTAGTGCTGTTCATATTGAAGGAGATAGCACAGCTGATTTGGTTACAAATGATGATATTGAAGCATTAATTGCGTCATTAGGTAAAAAATAATGCTAACTCCACAAATAATTGCTCCAGCAGGTAATTTAAAAAAATTAAAAATTGCTGTAAATTATGGTGCTGATGCTGTTTATGCAGGACTTTCATCGTTTTCTTTACGCTCTCGTGCTGCTAAAGAATTTGATGAAACTAGCTTTGCAGAAGGTATAAAATATGCTCATAGCAAAGGTGTGCAAGTTTATGCAACGGTTAATGGTTTTCATGTGAGTGCTCAATTAGAAGGTCTTAAAAGACATTTAGCCTTACTTGCCGAGCTAAAACCTGATGCTTTAATAATCGCTAGTATAGGTGCTATGAGATTAGCAAAACAAATAGCTCCTAATATTCCTATCCATGTTAGCACTCAAGCAAATATTTTAAATTATGAAGATGCTTTAGTTTATAAGGATTTAGGTGCAAAAAGAGTTGTAATTGCTAGAGAATTAGGCTTAAAAGATGCTTGTGATATAGCAAAAAATGCAGATATTGAAATAGAAGCATTTGTGCATGGCTCAATGTGTTTTGCTTATAGTGGAAGGTGTTTAATATCAGCAGTTCAGAGTGGAAGACGCTCAAATCTTGGTGCATGTGCTAATGATTGTAGATTTCCTTATGAATTATATGCGAAAAATCCAGAAAATAATGCTTTATTTAGAATAGTAGAAGATGATTTAGGAACACATATTTTTAATTCTAAAGATTTAAAGCTTGCTAATTATATAGACAAAATTATGGAAAAAAATGCCATAAATGCCTTTAAAATAGAAGGAAGAACTAAGAGTGAATATTATGTAGCTTGTGCAACTAGAACTTACAAACAAGCTGTAATTGATACTTTAAATAATCAATTTGATGCGAAAAAATATGATGATGAGTTAAATACTTTAAAATCTCGTGGATTTACTGATGGGTATTTAATGGCTAGACCTTATGAAAAAGATGATACTCAAAATCACGAAACTTCAATAATGCAAGGCACAATGCAAGTGCATGGGTTTAGCGAAAATGGTAAAAGCATAGCTAGTAAGGGAATTATTAAAAAAGATTATGAATACGAAATATTTGCTCCATTAAATGCAAATATTGAATTAGTGAATAATGAAATAGGCGAAATTTATAAGCGTGATGATAAATATTTTTGCAAATTTAAAAAGCTTATAAATGAGAACAATAAAGAATTTAGCGAATTACATAGTGGCAATATAAATGAGATTTTAAGCCCATCTTTATTGCCAGAATTTAGCTTTTTAAGAGCATAGGAGTTTTTATGCAAACATATCTTGAACTTAGTGAATTTTGCAAATTAGTTCATTTGAATGAAGAAGTTGTAATGGCTATGATTAAAAGTGGTTCATTAAAACACAAATATGAAAATGAAAAGCTTTTAATAGAAGCAAATGCAGGGACTTTTGCAATCGTTCCTGTAAAAGATAAAAACATAGAAGTTCAAGATATTGCAAATACCCCTGCAGGTAATTTTATAGAAAAGACAATAGGAACTATTCTTAATCTTCACGAGAAAGTCTTAGATGCAAAAGATGAAACTTTAGAAGTTTTAAGGGGTGAAAATGCCTTTTTAAAAGAAGCACTTTATTCTATGCAAGAGCTTTATGATGAAGATAGAAAAGTAATAGATACTCTAAATAAAGAATTAGAATTAGCTAGAGAAGAAATTGAATATCTTAAACGCAAATATAAACTAATGTGGAATAAAGCTGTAGAAAATTATCAAAAAGATATTAAAGAATAAAAATGAGAAAATTATTATTATTTGTATTTATTAGCGTGTTTTGTTTTGCTAATCAAGGTTTAGAGTATTATAAAAATAAAGAATACGAAAAAGCTGCTAAAATTTGGGAAAAAGAATGTGCTAAAGATAATTTTAAGTCTTGCAGTTTTTTAGGTTATATTTATAGTCAAGAAAAATATGTAAAGCAAGATTATTCAAAAGTAATTAAGCTATTTAAAAAAGCTTGTGATGCAAATGAGTTTGGTGCTTGTTTTGGTTTAGGCTGGATATATAAAAATGGAAAAAGTATAAAACAAGATGATAAAAAAGCAAATAACTTATATGAAAAAGCTTGTAATGCAGATATTTTTGAAGCGTGTTATAATTTAGGTAATTCTTATTATATTGGACAAGGTGTAAAGCAAGATTATAGTAAATCAATCAAGTTGTATGAAAAAGCTTGCGATGGAGAAGTTTTTAATGCTTGTTATAATGCTGGCGTTTCGTATAGCGAAGGAAAAGGCGTAGAACAAGATTACAATAAAGCAATTAAATTATATGAAAAAGCTTGTGATGGAGAATATCCTATGGCTTGCAATAATTTAGCTCTTGCTTATTTTAATGGCGAAGGTGTAAAAGAAGACTATAATAAAGCGCTTAAATTAAGTAAAAAAGCTTGTGATTTAGGCGAGCAGATGGGTTGTTATAATTACGACATACTTAATCAAATAAAGTATTAGAATTTAAATCATTCATTATAGATTTAAATTCCACATAATAATTTGCGTAAAATATACTTTTTTTTATTACAATCAATAATATTACAAAAAGGAGAAATTATGAAAGTTTTATTAATTAAAGATGTAAAAGGCTTAGGTAAAGCCGGAGAAGTTAAGGAAGTAAAAGATGGTTATGGTCAAAATTTCTTAATCGGTAAAGGTTTTGCAAAAGTTGCTAGCACAGAAGTGCTTAGAAAACACGCAAGTGATTTAAAGAAAAAAGAAGAGCAAGACAGATATGAACTTGAATTAATGAATAAATTAAAAGATAGTTTAGCTGATAAAAAAGCTATTATTAAAAAACAATTAGGTGCTAATGGAGCATTATTTGGTGGAGTTACAAAAGATGAAATTTCACACGCTATTAAAGAGCAATTTAACCTTGAACTTGATAAAAAAAGCATTCAAGATTATGCTATTAAAGCAGAAGGTGAGTATAAAGTGAGTGCAAAATTAGGTCATGGCATTGTTGCTGAATTTGTAGTAGTGGTAAAAGGTGCTTAATGTTTCACGCTACTACGATTTTAGCTTATAAAGGAAAAGACGCTTCAGTAATTGGTGGTGACGGGCAAGTTACTTTTGGAAATACGGTTTTAAAGGGTAATGCAGTAAAACTTAGAAAGCTTTATGAAGGAAAAGTATTAGCAGGTTTTGCAGGAAGCACTGCTGATGCTTTTACTTTATTTGATATGTTTGAAAAAATGCTTGAGAGTAAAAAAGGAGATTTAGAAAGAGCTGTTATTGAGTTTTCAAAAGAGTGGAGAAAAGATAAATACTTAAGAAAACTTGAAGCTATGATGATAGTTTTAAACAGAAAACAAATCTTTTTATTAAGCGGGACAGGCGATGTAGTTGTGCCACAAGATGAGTGCATTTGTGCTATTGGAAGTGGTGGAGCATACGCACTTAGTGCTGCAAGAGCATTGCATAATCATGCGAATTTAGATGAATTAACTTTAGTTAAAGAAAGTCTTAAAATTGCAGGAGAGATTTGTATTTATACAAACACAAATATAACTACTTATGAATTAAGGGATTAAGAATGCAGATGTTACCTAAAGAAATTGTTGAATTTTTAGATGAATATGTAATAGGTCAAGAAAAGGCTAAAAAGGTAATTGCTATTGCTTTAAGAAATAGATATAGAAGATTAAAGCTTGAAGAAAGTATGCAAGATGATGTTGTTCCTAAAAATATTTTAATGATAGGAAGCACAGGTGTGGGTAAAACAGAAATTGCAAGAAGAATTGCTAAATTAATGGGCTTACCTTTTATTAAAGTAGAAGCTAGTAAATATACTGAAGTTGGTTTTGTTGGTCGTGATGTAGAAAGTATGGTAAGAGATTTAGCTAATGCGGCTTTAACTTTAGTAAAAAACGAGCATTTAGAAAAAAACAAATCAAGATTAGCTGAATTAATAGAAAATAAAATTTTAGAAAAATTATTACCGCCATTACCAAAAGGTGTTAGTGAAGAAAAACAAGCAGAGTATGAAACTAGCTTAGAAAAGATGAAAGAGCGTCTAAGAAATAAAGAATTTGAAGATAAGGTTATAGAAATTTATGTAACCCAACGCTCACTTGAGACAAATCCAAATCTACCACCAGAACTTGCAAGTATGCAAGAGATGGTAAAAGTAATTGGTATTGCTGATAAAAAAGTGAAAAAAGAGTTAAAAATTAAAGACGCTAGAAAAGTTTTAGAAACTGAATTAACAGATAGTGTTTTAGATAATGAAAGTATTAAAGATGAAGCCTTAAAAAGAGTTCAAAATGAAGGCATAATCTTTATTGATGAGATAGATAAAGTTGCGGTAAGCTCGGGTAATTCAAGTAGACAAGACCCTAGCAAAGAAGGTGTTCAAAGAGATTTGTTACCTATCGTAGAAGGTAGTGTAGTAAATACTAAATTAGGTAATGTAAAAACTGATCATATATTATTTATTGCAGCAGGTGCATTTCATTTAAGTAAGCCAAGTGATTTAATCCCTGAATTACAAGGTAGATTTCCACTAAGAGTTGAGCTTGATAGCTTGGGTGCTGATGAATTGTATGAGATTTTAACAAGACCTAAAAACTCACTTTTAAAACAATATAAAGCACTTTTAGAAACTGAAGGAGTTAATTTAGTGTTTGAAGATGATGCTATTAAAAAAATTGCAAAAATAGCAGCACAAGCAAATGAAAGTATGGAAGATATAGGTGCTAGACGCTTACATACTGTTATTGAAAAATTAGTAGAAGATATTTCTTATGAGTGTGATAAATACAAAGATAAAGATTGTGTAATAGATACAAAATTAGTTGATGATAAATTAGGCTCTATTATAGAAAATCAAGATATAGCAAGATATATTTTATGAAAAGCGGTTTTGTAAGTGTAATCGGCAGAACAAATGCCGGTAAAAGCACAATGATTAATTCTTTACTAGGCGAAAATATTTGCCTAGTATCACATAAAGAAAATGCCACAAGAAGAAAAATGAATGTGGTAATAATGCACGATGAAAATCAAATAATATTAATAGATACTCCAGGCCTACACGAAAGCAATAAGAATTTCAATCAACTATTAATAGAAGCTGCTAAAAAGAGCTTAGATGAGTGTGATTTGATTGTATTCGTTATGAGTATTTTTGATAGTTTAGATGAATATAAAAAATTTTTAGATTTAAAGCCAAAGGTTGAGCATATTGTAGTTATAAACAAAGTTGATTTGGTTGAACCTAAAAAATTGTTAGATAAATTAGAAGAATTTAATAAATTAGATATTGTTCCTAATATCATTCCTTATTCATCAAAAAGTAAATTCTATAAAAATAAATTATTAGATGAGATGGTAAAGTATTTACCAGAACACCCATATTTTTTTGACCCAGAATTTAGCACTGATAAAACAACTAAAGATGTTATTAAAGAATTAATAATAGAAAGCATTTATCAAAATCTTAGTGATGAATTGCCATATTGTTGTGAAGTGTTAATTAATAAAATTATAGAAAAAGATAATTTTTTAACTATTTATGCCGATATTATTACAGATTCAGAAAATCATAAAGCAATGCTAATTGGTCGAAATGCTAATACAATTAAGCGTATTGGAATAGTTGCTAGGAAAAGAATTGCTGAAGTTTTTTTATTAAAAATTAACTTAAAGTTGGTTGCAAAAGTTCAAAAAAAATGGTACGATAATGAGAACTTTTTAAAAAAAGTAGGCTTAAAACAATAAAAAATAAAAGGTATTTAAATGGCGAAAACAGCGAAAAAAAGAGAATTGGTCGCTTTTGATTCAAGTACAAAAAAACTCTATAAACTTGCTGATAATGTCCTTAGTGAAATTACCGTTAAGGAAAAAAGCAATTCTGCTTACAATATTACCTATATGCCAGGTGAAAATGTAAAGTATGCTTCTGTTGAGGTTCCAAACGATACAGATGAGGATGAAATCAGTATAATTACAAATAAAACTTATGAAGTGTTAGAATTAGATATAGACAAGGATTATAAGATATCTTATAGTATTTCTAATGCTAGTATGGGAATTAATACAGTATATAATGTATTTGTAGTAGAAAATGAAAAAATTGAAACAGAATTTAAAGATGTAGCTAATAAGCTTCAGTATATTGATTATATAGATATTGAACCATTGATGTATCAAAATTATTATACAAGCAAACTTATAGAAAGTGATGGAGTTCAAGTATTTATATATTTTCATAAAACATATACAACACTTACTGTGTATAAAGATGGAGAATTAATAAACTATAAGATTATTAATAAACTTAGCATAGATATGTTACATGGTAGTTTTTCTCATGATTTAGGAGAGAGAATTCCTGAACATATGTTTTTAAATGAATTATCAAAATATGGTTTTGACCATGTAGACGATGCAAAAAGAGTTTCACTTAATAAGGTTTTAAGCGAGTCTTTTAAATTCTTAATTAACAATTTATCTTTAATATTAAGAGGTGCTCAATTAGATAATGTTACTATTACAAAAGTATTTGTAGGAACTGATATTGGGTTAAGTCAAAATTTCTTAAAAAAAGTTGAAGTATTGTTTTCTTGCTTTAGGTGTCTTGATGATGATATTATACTTGAAACTATGCTTAATAATAAAGTTGAAATCGGAATTAATAGTCTTGAAGTAGCAGAATTTGTTAATATCCATAAAATTAAATATGATTTATTTAAAAATATTAGAAATTTTACCGTTGAGGTTAATACACCTTCTGAATTTACAACTACTCCTGAAAAAGAAGGCGGAGAATTAAGGATTAATCCATTTGTTTTATTAAGCTTGTTAAGAGCTAATGAACAATTAAAAATGCCAAATGATGTGTTCAACATATCTACATTCTTAAGACCACCACCTTTTGCGAAGAGATATTCTGGGAAGTTAATTTTATCAATTTTGGCTGTTATTGTATTGGCTAGTATTTATCCTATATATAATTACATAAATGGTAAATTTATTGAAGTAGAAGAAAGAGATACTAGTGAAAAAATTCCTGCTAAACAAACAGAATATACAAGAATTGATAATGAAATTAAAAACCTTGAAAGTAGATTATCTAGTTTATCAGCTGAAGTAAATGAAGCTAGAAGAACTTTAGAATTTAGATATACACTTTTAGATAATATTTATGATAAAAAAGTTAATTATCTATCAAAAGCTAGTGCAGCTACAAAAATGGCTAGTATCTTAAATCAAAGCAATATTAAAGTAACAAGTATGTCTTTTGATAATGATATTATAAATGTTAATTTAAAAGGAACTTCAACAGGTATAACTTCATTCTTAAAAGAAATAGGTGCTGATGATACTTATAGTATTGAATCAAGAGATGTATTGATTAAGATATTAAATCTTGATGATAAAGATAAAGAGCATGAAAGTAATATTGTAATAAAGGTTTTAAGATGAAACAAGGTAGTATTTTTGATAAAATAGATAATTATTACGAAAAGCAGCCTAATACTAATATATTCTATATGAGTATATTTATGTGTGTATTTTTATTTGGTTATTTAATCTATGATTATACATATGAGAGTTCAGAGCAGTATGTGGCAGAACAAACAGAATTATTAAATAAAGCTAAAGAAGAGTTAAGAAGACTTGATGATTTTATTGAAAGAGAAAAGCAAAACTCAAGAATACAAAAATTAACACAAGATATCATTAGTGAAGAAAAAGCAAGAAAAGAAATCAGTGATGAGAATATGTATTTTGATGATAAATTAAAAGAAGCGTCAAAATTATTATATAATCAAAAAAATTGGTCTGAGTTTATGGCTAAAATTAATGAATTATCTAAAAAATATCAAGTAGTTTTAGGTGATGTAAGAAGTAGTGTAAATGATTTGGTAAGTCAAAAAGTAGAAGAAGTTTTTAATGTTCAATTTTCTTTAACTGGTAAATTCCAAAATATTTTACATTTTGTAAATAGCTTAGAAAAATCAATTGATGTTGTAGATGTAAATATGCTTAAACTATATAAAATTGAGCCTACAGATAATCCTAATAATGATAATAATGGTGGCGAAAATAACAAAGTTTATACAAATGACATTCAAGCTGATGTTAAAATCTCAATATGGGGGATTAAATATTAATGAAAAAAGTATTATGTATATTAGTTTGTATTCAAGCAATTTTTGCTATGACAAGAACAGAACTTGACAATAAATTTAATGAATTAGTTCAAGTTAGAAATACAATAGACTATCTTGAAATTACAAAAACAAATGATCCTTTTTATAAGGACAAAATCAAATCAGACGAGGTTATAACTTTTACTTTATATGCTATTGTAGATAAAAGAGTGAAAATCAATCAAAAATGGTATGGTTTAAACGAAATAATTACTGCAGGTTATAGGGTAGTTAGTATTAATAATGAAAGAGTTGGTCTTTCAAATTCAATTAATTATGTAGAACTTAATTTAAAGGATAATCAGAATGTTCAAATCAGTGTTAAATAAAACTATTATATCTTTAAGTGCAGCGCTAATGCTATCTAGCTCATTAAGTGCAGCAGATTGCTCAAAAAGAGCTTTTGATATTAAAGTAAATAAAGAAGATACTTCAGCTTACGAAATAATTAATCAATTATCAAAAGTATGTGATTTTAGTGTAGTTTATAAAGATTCATATTCAAAAGGAATATTGAGTACTAGACAAGATGGAATAAGTATTAAAAATATGCATATTAATGGCATTTTTGATTTGCTTATTGCTGAACAAGGTTTAGATTATGATTTTTCAAATAATATCTTAAAAATTCAAGGTTTAAATACTAAAACATTTAAATTAGATTATATTACTTCAGTTCGTAAGGGTAGTGCTATTACTAAGGCAAATGTTGAATCTCAAGCAAGCAGCAGCGATAGCAGTAGCTCAAGTTCAAGTTCAGGTTCAAGTTCAGATAGTGATAATATGATTGAAACTAAAGAAGAATTTGATTTTTGGAAAAACATAGGTAAAGAGATTTCAGAAATAGTTCAAAATTCAGGTCAAAATATTCCTATTACCCCTCCTACAATCAATGCTAATGCGGGTTTAATCACAGTTACTTCAAGTAATGAAATTTTAGATAGGATTGAAACTTATTTAAATCAAGTTCAAGAATCACTTAAAAAACAAGTAGTAATTGATGTTTCAATTATTGAAGTAAGCCTTAATAAATCTCATAAAACAGGTATAGATTGGACACAATTTAATTTAGGATTTGATACTACTGGAGCATCTCTTACAAATCTTATTGGAAACACTGCTAATGGCACTATTATTTTAGCTGATAAAAAAAATACTTCTAATGTATTTTGGGGTAAAACCGATAAAGGTAGATGGCACGGAGATGAAAATATAGCTATAAATATGGGTATTAACCTAACAGGTATGATAAATTTTCTTAAAGAAAGTGGAGATGTTAAAGTTGTTTCAAGTCCTAAAATCGCAACTTTAAATAACCAACAAGCATTAATCACGGTTGGTGATACATATAATTATAAATTAAAAGGAAGTAGCACAACTACAGATAGTGGTAGCACGGGTGATGCTGATGAAGAAAAATCAATTTTCGTAGGTATTTTATTAAATATCTTACCTGAAATATCAGATGATAATAAAATTATGCTAAGAATTAATCCAAGCATTAGTGAGCTAATAAATATTGAAGATAAAAAAGTTAAAGATGGCTATAGGGTTGTTGCTCCAGATACAAAACAAAAGAAATTATCAACAGTTGTTCAAGTAAGAGATGGAGAGACTATTGTTTTAGGTGGTCTTATTACTGATTCTGAATTATTTAGTAAAAATGGAATTCCGGTATTACAAGACATTCCTTTATTAGGAAAATTATTTGGCTCTAAACAAAAATCAAAAGAAAAAACAGAATTAGTGTTTGTTATCACTCCGCATGTTGTTGATTTTACTAAAGATAAAGAAGAAGTAAGAAAATCTTTAGAAGATTTAGGATACTCTTTAGCACTAGATTATAAAGAAGATTTAAAACCTACTGCTACTAAAAACTTATTTAAAGAAAAAGCAGAAGAATTTGATTCAATAAATAATGTTGAATAAGGGTTGCTATTGAATAAATATACATTAGCTAAAGAATTATTTATAGACAATTTAGAAAGCCTTAGATTTATCAATCTTGATAAATCTAAGATTGCTTATCATAAGATTATAACTTCATTAGAAAAGCCTTTAAAATTAGTATTGTTTTATGGTAAGCCAGGTTGTGGTAAGACTTTTTTATTAAATAAAATAGAAAAAGATTTAAAAGAAAAAAATAAAAAGATTATATTATTAGAACAGCCATTTTATTCAGAATCAGGATTTTACACAGAGTTGCATAGAAAAATTTTTAATGAATATGTAGAGATTGAAAAATACGAAGATTTTTTAAGAATTTTTAAGGATAAAGTTACTCAAACTCCCGAAGAATTAAAATACGATGGATATATGGTAATGCTTGATGAAGCTCAAATGTATCCTAATATATTAATAGAAAAAATTAGACTATTATCAGATACTAGAATGTTTAAATTCTTATTTACAGTTCATAAGACAATTGCTGATGAGGATATTTTAGCTCAAGAGCATTTTACTACTAGAATTTGGGAAAGTATTGAACTTAGTGAATCTAGTGAAGATGAAATTAAAACTTATATTAATAAGAAATTAGAAACTTTAAAGAATGGTTTGGATAAAGGATTTTTTAGTAATAAAAATTATAAGTTTATATATAGCGTTACTAAAGGAAACTTAAGAACTGTTAATATGTTATTGTATAAAGCATTTGAAATATATGAATTTTACGAGCAAGAAAGATTTAGTGAGTTTAGTAATCCAAAAATCAATGAAAAAGTATTAGAAATGGCTGCTCTTGATAAAGGTTTATTAAATGCTTAATTTACATGAAGTTATAGAATTAGAAAATAAATGGAAAATTTATTCAAGTAAGAAAAAAAAGAAAAAGTATATCTTTTTATACATATTAGCTTTTATTATATTTGTTATTTTTATATTTGCTTTAATATATTTTGCATACTCAAAAGGTGCTAGCGAATTAGAAACTAATGTAAAAAAAAGTAATAATGAAGTTAAAAAGATTATAAATGATACTAAGGTTAAATTAGAAAAAGAAAAAATATTAGATAATAAAAATATTATCAATAAACCAGTAGAAGTAATTAGTAATAAGCCAGATAATGATAAAAAATTAGTAGATATGCCTAAACAAGAAGAAGTTAATACTACTACTTTATCAGATACTACAAATAATGAAACTATATCATTAAGTATTATGAATATAGATGTTAAAAACTCATCTTTTAAATCAAATATAAGTGAAACAAAATCAAGTAATATTAAAAATAATAACATTATTAAAAATATACCTAAAAATATAGAAACTAACACAATAGTTATTACTGATTTAAATTCTAAGGCTACACCTAAGGTAGAAAGCAAAAAAGAATTAGATGATTTAGAATATTTGAAATTAAAATTTTCTGAAACTAATAGTATATATTTTGCTTTAGATATAGCTGATGTATATTATTCTAAAGGAGATTTTAAAAACGCTAGAGAATGGGCATTGACTGCAAATAAATTAGATGTTAAAAATGATAAATCTTGGGTTATGTTTGCAAAAGCAAGTTATAAATTAGGTTTAAAAGAGCAAGCTATTAATTCTTTAACTAATTATTTAAATTCTAATAGTTCAACTCGTGTTAAACAAACTTTAGACTTAATTAAAGAAGGTAAATTATGAGAAAAATTATTTTTTTATTAATAGCTTTAAATTGTTTTGCTATTAGTTTAGCAGACATTAATAAAGCTATTGAAAATCAAGAATATTCAAAAGTATGCAATAATTTAGTATATGATTTAGCTGTAAAAAATCAAGATGATGGATTGATGAATTTGTATGGTATTGCATGTTTAAGAACAGATTATATAAACAAACTATCAGCTGTTATTATTGCACTTAGAAATTCAAAAGAAGCAAGAGCTAATGCTGTTTATTATTCAACTATTTTATATAAGAAAAAATTATTGCATTCAGCACTAGTTGATAACCTTAATATAAGCTCTATTAAGCTACCTAAGTGCGATTATATTTTATCTGATATTTACGATGATTATATATCAGGTAATTATATAAAGGAAAATGATAAATATATTTTTAGATATAATGATAAAATCTATGAAATGAGTTTGAGATTTGATAAACCATTTACTAAGATGGTTTTAACTATTTTAAATTCAAACAATCAAATATTAGAAGTGAAAGAGTACTGGTAATGGAATTTGTAGATCGTTTAGGAGTTTTAGTATATAGAAGAAAAATGGAATTAAAAGACACTATTATGTCTTTTGAAAATCCACAAGATAAGTTAAATTATTTAAAAAGCGTTTTAGATGAAAGCACATTAGAATCTTTATTGATTGACCTTTATAAGACTAATGGTATTACTTTAGATGATATTGCATTACATTTTGAAATAGGTAATAAAGAATTTTTAGAAAAAATTGCACAAAAATTAAGATTTGAATATATAGATTTAGATTCGGTTGATATTAATTATAAGATTTCTGAAAAAATTCAGTATTCAGTTTTATCAAACTATGGATTTTTACCTTTTAAAGAAGATGAAATTAATTTATATGTAGCATATAAAGAACCATTTAATTTAGAAACTCAAGATAAAGTTCAACATTTATTTAGTAGAAAACTTGTTAAAAACTATGTCGCACATCCATCTCAAATTGATAGATATTTAAGTAAAATTCAATTAAATGAAAGCATAAAAGATATTATCAATGATATTAGAAAAGAGTTAAGCTCTGATCCTACAATGACTGGTGGAGAGCAAGATAGCTCTGGAATTTTAAAATTAATTGAAGTTATCCTTAGAACTTGTATTGTAAATCGCTCAAGCGATATTCACATTGAACCAACCGAGACAAACTGCATTGTTCGTGGTAGGATTGATGGTATGCTAACTGAAATATTTATTTTTGATAAAGATATATATCCACCAATGGTTTCTAGAATGAAACTTTTATCAAATATGGATATTGCAGAAAAAAGAAAACCACAAGATGGTAGATTTTCTGCTAGGGTTTTAGATAAAGAATATGATTTTCGTATTTCAACATTACCTATTATAAATGGCGAAAGTATAGTTTTAAGGATACTTGATAAATCAAAGATTTTAATTAGTCTAGGCAATCTTGGAATGCACCCTACAAATCTTGAAAGATTTCAAGCAGCAATGCATGCACCTTATGGGATTATTCTTGTAACTGGTCCAACAGGAAGTGGTAAAACAACTACTCTTTATGCTGCGCTTAATGATATGAAAAGCGTTGAAACTAAAATTATCACGGTTGAAGACCCTGTAGAGTATCAGTTGAATTTGATTCAGCAAGTGCATGTTAATGAAAAAGCAGGGCTAACATTTGCAGCTGCACTTAGGTCTATTCTAAGACAAGACCCTGATATTATAATGATAGGTGAGATTAGGGATGCTGAAACATTAACAATTGCTATTCAAGCAGCACTTACAGGACACTTAGTATTTTCAACTCTTCACACGAATGACGCAGTTTCAGCCGTTACTAGGATAGTTGATATGGGGGTTGAGCCTTATATGGTTAGTGGTGCATTAACAGCAATTGAAGCACAAAGACTTGTAAGAAAGCTTTGCCCTAATTGTAAGCAAGTTACAAAAATACCTGATAATTTTTATTCAAGAATTGAAAAGTATGTAAAAGAAGTAGAAAATCCACAATTTTATAAGCCTGTAGGTTGCCCTAAATGTTCTCAAACAGGCTATACTGGTCGTGAAATGATAAGTGAAATTCTACCAATCAGCGATAGAATTTCTTCTATGGTTGCAGCGGGTGCATCTAAAGAAGAGATTAGAAAAGTAGCTTATGAAGAAGGTTTTGTTGATATGTTTCATGATGGTATAGTAAGAGCTGCTAAGGGTGTTACTAGTGTTGATGAAGTATTAAGAGTTGCGAAAGAGTAATAAATGAAGAAATTTCAAGTTGAGTATATTAGTAAAGGACAAAAAAAGGTCTTAACTCTAACAGCACAAAGCAAGGCAAGTGCTGTTGAACAAGCTAAAAATAAAAATTTAGGTCGTATAGTAAAGGCTGGCGAAGTTCAAACCGTTTCGCTAGGAAGTGCTGTTGATAAATTAAAAAATTTATCTTTTTTTAAACCTACTATAAAATTACCTGATTTGATTGCTTCAATTAACCAATTAGGTGTTATGGCTGGTGCTGGTATTTCTATCCATGATAGTGTGAGAGAAGTTGCAAATTCAAGTGCAAATAAAAGGGTAAAAGAGATTTTTTCTAAAGTTTATGAGGACTTGAATGCTGGTCTTAGTATAAGTTTATCACTTGAACCATTTCAAGCTGAATTAGGTGATATTACACTAGCTATGGTTAAGCTAGGTGAAAGCACTGGTAAATTGGGTGAAAGTTTAAAAAAACTTGCAGAAATTTTACAAGAATTATATGACAATCAACAAAAGTTTAAAAAGGCTTTAAGGTATCCTATAATAGTTGTTACAGCTATTGCTATAGCATTTACTATCTTAATGCTTGTTGTTGTTCCGCAGTTTAAGGAGATATTTGAACAATTAGGGGCTAATTTACCACCTGCTACTAAGGCTTTGTTATTTATTGAGCATACTTTAAGAAATTATGGGATATATGTTTTAGTTGTGCTTATTGGTGGGATATTTGCTAGTAAAAGATTTTATGGAATTAATGATAATTATAAAGCTTTAGTTGATAGATATGCTTTAAAAACTTATCTAATAGGAAAGATTATTTTATTTGCTACTATGAGTAGATTTAATCTTATTTTTACAGAGCTAGTAAGAGCAGGTATTCCTATTGCAGATGCACTTGATACTTCACTTAGAACAATATCTAATACAACTATGAAAAATAAATTAAATGCTACTAAAGTTTCAATTTCAAGAGGGCTTAGCTTAACTGAATCTTTTAAAGAAACAGAACTTTATGAGAATATGCTTATTCAAATGATTAAAGCAGGTGAAGCCAGTGGTCAATTAGATGCAATGCTTGAAAAAGTTACTGGGTATTATAAGGAAAGATTTAATAATATTATAGATAACCTATCAAGCTATATTGAGCCAATTCTTATGTTATTTATTGCTGGTATGGTTCTTTTCTTAGCACTTGGTATTTTTATGCCTATGTGGGATTTAGGAAGCGCTGTAAAAAGCTAAATAAAATCTTTAGTCAAGAATTTGACTAAAGATAATACATTTCTTTATTAGTTTGAATTTACAATAATTTAACTAAGTTCTATACAATCACTAAGCTACAATATTTTTTAATTTGATAAATAGTTTTAATTTTAATGAATTAAAATAATCTTTGTAAGCTATTTGGTTTATAATATGAATTATAGATTTTGATAAGGTTTTATCTGTATTAGTAATTATTTAAAGGAGTTAAAATGACTAGAATATTAATGATTGAAGATGATTTAGAATTAGCAGAAATTTTAAAAGAATATTTAGAGCAATATGATATGAAAGTTGATATTGCTGATGAGCCATATATTGGATTGTCAAAATTAAATCTTACTACATATGATTTGATTATATTAGATTTAACATTGCCTGGAATGGACGGACTTGAAGTATGTAAAGAAATTAGAAAAAAATATACAAGTCCAATTATAGTATCATCTGCAAGACACGATATAAATGATAAAGTAGAAGCTTTAGAATTAGGCGCTGATGATTATTTACCAAAACCGTATGATCCAAAAGAATTAAAAGCTAGAATTACATCGCATTTAAGAAGATTTGAACAAATTCAAATAAGTGCAAACGAGCATAGCAACAAGACTTTAGAATATGATGAATTTAAACACGCTATTTATTTTAGGGGCAAAGAATTAGTTTTAACAAATGCAGAATTTGATATTTTAAGTTATTTAATTAAAAAAGAAGGTGGTGTAGTTAGCCGCGAAGAATTAATTTACAATTGTTCTTCAATTAATGAAGAAAGTTCTAATAAAAGTATAGATGTAATTATTTCTAGAATAAGACAAAAAATTAGTGATGATAGCAAAACTCCAACTCATATTCACGCAATTAGGGGAATTGGTTATAAGCTAACACAATGAAATCTAGTATTTTTTATGTAATTACTTTTATTTTTATATTAGCTACTTCAACTATAGGAATGGCGTTTATTTGGTTGATTAATTATGATAAGGATAATTATTCAAACGAACTAAACGCTAGATATTCTTACTTAGCGAATTTAAAACTCCAAGAATTAAATAATGCAATTACTGAAGATGAATTTAATTACAAACAAAATCAATTTAAACTTAAATTAATAGACCAAGATAGTAAAAAATTAATTTTATTTGATGCTATAACATTGGCTGAAGATAGTAATAACTTAGGAGCAAGTAAAATTCTTACAAGTAATGGTAAGAATTATTTATATATAATAGCAAATGATAAAGATTTCTTATATGAAGATACGAATTTTAATTCTTATAGATATATGAGTATTCAAATAATATTATGTATAGTTATTTTGGTTTTATTAATTAGTTATATATTCGTTATAGGTAAATTAAGACCTATTAGAAGACTTAAAAGACAAATTACAAAATTTGCTAGCAATGATTTAGATAATATAGAAAATATAAGCAAGGGTAATGATGAGATTTCTCAAGTTTCAGATGCTTTTTATCAAGCTATTAAAAAAATTAAAGATTTAAATACTTCAAGACAATTTTTTTTAAGAAATATAATGCACGAGCTTAAAACTCCAATTACAAAAGGTAGAATTACAGCTGAAATGCTAGAAGATACGAAATTTAAGCAAAGACTTATAAATGTATTTGATAGAATGGTTATTTTAATAGATGAATTAGCCGCAGTAGAGCAAATAACAAGTGGAGTTGCAAAAAATCCAAAGAAAATTTCAATTACTCACATTTTTAATGAAGCAAAAGAAATGTTGCTTTTAGAAAATGAAAAAATTAATATTATAAGTGATAATACTTTTGTAGTTTATGTTGATTTTAAACTATTTACAACTGCAATTAAAAATTTATTAGATAACGCTATTAAATATTCAGATGATAATGCTGTAAGAGTTATAATTTGCCATGAAAGTATAAAGTTTTATAACAAAGGTAAAAAATTAGATAAAAATATTGAGTATTATTTAGAGCCTTTTACTCAAGGTGGTAATAAGAGTTCAAATTCTTTTGGCTTGGGGCTTTATGTTGTAAATACGATTTTAGAAGCTCATAAATTGAAATTAAATTATAACTATGATAATGGTTATAATATTTTTGCTATTACTAATCTTGATAATATAATCAAAGAAGAAAAAACTCAAGAAAAATAACCTTTATTAACTTTAAAAAAGCTAAAATACTCGCTTATTTCACACACACCAATCCTTATTTGTTGCAACGCTAGTTGTATTTGGGTGTGGAGGTAAAAACAATTTTTTAAGGAGAAACCTATGGTTACAATGAGAGATTTATTAGAATGTGGTGTGCATTTTGGGCATCAAACAAGACGCTGGAATCCTAAAATGAAAAAGTTCATTTTTGGTGAGAGAAAAGGTATTTATGTAATTGATTTACAAAAAACAATTAGATATTTTAGATATACATACAATATCGTTCGTGATGCAGCAGCAGAAGGTAAAACAATTTTATTTGTTGGAACTAAAAAGCAAGCAACAGATGCTATTAAAGAATATGCAATTAAATGTGGAATGCCATATGTAAATCACAGATGGTTAGGCGGTATGATGACAAACTTTGAAACTATTCGCCAATCAATTAGAAAACTTGAAGTTATTGAAAGTATGCAAGAAGATGGAAGCATTAATTTATTAACTAAAAAAGAAGCATTAATGCTAAATCGTAAAAAAGAAAAATTATTAGATTATTTAGGCGGTATTAGAGACCTTAAAACTCGCCCTGATATGATTTTTGTAATTGATACAGTAAAAGAAAAAATTGCAGTTGCAGAAGCAAATAGATTAAAAATCCCAGTAGTAGCTCCAATTGATACAAACTGCGATCCTGATGTTGTAGATTTTCCTATCCCAGGTAATGATGATGCTATTCGTTCAGTTCAATTATTCTGCCAAGAAATGTGCGAAGCTATATTAGAAGGTAAAGCTTTAAGAGAACAAGATGGTGAAGTAGTTGAAAGAGCAGAAGTTAGCGAAGATGAAAAACAAGAAGTATTAGAAGAAGCTATGATGGAAGGGGAAATGTAATGGCAGAAATTACAGCAGCAATGGTAAAAGACCTGCGCGAAAGCACAGGTGCAGGAATGATGGATTGTAAAAACGCACTTAAAGAGTGTGATGGAGATATGCAAAAAGCAGTTGAATACTTAAGAGAAAAAGGCTTAAGTAAAGCTGCTAAAAAAGCTGATAGATTAGCAGCTGAAGGTTTAATTGGTGTTAAACTTTCAAATAATTTAGCAAGTTTAGTAGAAATCAATTCAGAAACTGACTTCGTTGCTAAAAATGATAAATTTATAGATTTAGTAAATAAAACAGTTGAACAAGTTCAAGTTAGTGGAGTTTGCGATGTTGAAAGTTTATTAAATAGCAATATTGATGGGGCTAAATTTGAAGATTATCTAAAAAATCAAATCGCAACTATTGGAGAAAATTTAGTTGTAAGAAGATTTGCTACTTTAAAAGCAAATGATAATGAAGCTTTAAGTGGTTATTTACACACAAATGGTCGTGTAGGTGTTATCGTTAAGGCTAAATTTAATAATGCTGCTAATAAAGCAAAAGTTGAAGAATTTTTAAAACAACTTTGTATGCATATTGCAGCTATGAAACCAAGTGTTTTAAGTTATAAAGATTTAGATAAGGAATTTGTAGAAGCTGAATATAGAGCTTTATGTGCTGAACTTGAAAAAGAAAATGAAGAATTAGTTCGCCTTAAAAAGCCACTTCATAAAATTCCACAATTTGCAAGTAGATTACAAATTACTGATGCAGTTTTAAAGAAAGCTGAAGAAGATATAAAAGCTGAATTAAAAGCTCAAAATAAACCAGAGCAAATTTGGGATAAAATTGTTCCTGGTCAAATGGCAAGATTTATAGCTGATAACTCAATTTTAGATTCTCGCCTTACATTAATGGGACAATTTTATGTAATGGATGATAAAAAAACAGTAGAGCAAGTTATTGCTGATAAATCAGCTGAATTAAAAGATGAATTAGTAATTGAAAGCTTCGTAAAATATGAAGTTGGCGAAGGCTTAGAAAAGAAAAACGAAGATTTCGCAGCAGAAGTTGCAGCTCAAATGGGTAATTAATGTTAAAAGCAAGCGGTATTGGTAAAAAATACGATGCCGTTTTATTTAACAATTTAAATTTAACTTTAAATCCGCAACAAACTTTAGCCGTCTTAGGCAAAAGTGGTTGCGGAAAATCTACATTATTGCATATTTTATCAACACTTTTAGCACCTGATAGCGGGGAAGTCTTTTATAAAGATAAGAATATTTATAAACTTAGCGAAGATGAAAGATTATTAATAAGAAGAAATGATTTTGGAATTATTTTTCAGCAGCATTATCTTTTTAAAGGATTTTCAGCTTATGAAAATATTGAATTAGCAAGTGTTTTATCAAATAATAAAATAGATGATGAGATAATTAATTTTTTAGGTATTAAAGAAATTCTAAATAAAAAAGCAAATGAATTAAGTGGCGGAGAGCAACAAAGAGTAAGTATTGCTAGAGTTCTTTGCAAAAAACCTAAAATTATTTTTGCTGATGAGCCAACTGGAAATCTTGACCCAACAAATGCAAAAATAGCTATGAAATTATTGATTGATTATGTTAAATTAAACAATTCAGCCTTATTTTTAATTACTCACGATGAAAATTTAGCTTTAATGTGTGATGATATTTTAAGGATAAATAATGGGTAAGTTAGTTTTTTTAAGTGGAGCTGGTCTTAGTGCACCATCTGGCTTAAGCACTTTTAGAGATAATGATGGTTTGTGGGAACAATATGATTTAGATATAGTTTGTAATTATCAAACTTGGATTAAAAATTTTAATTTAGTTCATGAATTTTATAATAAAAGAAGACTTGAATTAAGAAAAGTTAAACCTAATAAAATGCACGAGAAGATTGCTGAAATATCAAAGCGTTTTGAAGTTATTAATTTTACTCAAAATGTTGATGATTTATTAGAGCGTGCAGGGTGTGAAAATGTAATTCACTTGCACGGAAAATTATTAGAATTACACTGCACTAATTGTAATGATATTACTAAGCTTAATTTAAATGATGATTTGGAATTTAAATTTGAAAATTGTAAAAAATGCCAAAGTAAATTAATTAAGCCTAGTGTGGTGTTTTTTGGAGAACAAGCGCCATTTTATACTGATTTATATTCAACATTTTATAATCTTAATGAAGATGATTTGGTGGTTATCATAGGAACAAGTGGTGCAGTTATTAATATAAATTATTTATTAAGGTTTGCAAAATCTAAAAACATACTAATTAATTTAGAAAAAAATAAATATATAAATGAAGCTTTATTTTCTCATATTATTTATAAATCTTGTGATGAATGTATAGATGAATTAGAGCAAATTATTCAAGAATGGAACTCGTAAGATTATTTAGTGAGCAAAACATAGTTTTGTTTATGCTATTACTTGCTAGAATGAGCGGACTTTGCTTGTTTTTTCCATTTTATTCGCATTTACAAATTCCTGTGGTTATTAAGTCTAGTTTTGTTATTATTATGACTTTTTTTTTCTATCCATTAGCTCATACTAATATAACGCCAAATTATTTAGTTATTGCTCTTATAACTGAGCTTTTGTTAGGACTTGTTGCAGGTCTTTGTTTGCAGCTTACTTTTACGATTTTACAAATGAGTGGAGAACATATTAGTTTTATTATGGGTTTTTCTATGGCTAGCGTGCTTGATCCAAATACTGGTGCAAATACTCCTATCATTGGTCACTTTATTTCTCTTATTGCATTGCTTTTGTTTTTAGCTTATGATGGACATCATTTGGTTTTGTTATTTTGGGCAAAGAGTTTAAATGGTATTGCTTTAGGTGATTTTGCTTTGCATGATGGTTGGTTTAGACAGATAATGAATGAGACTAAAGACATATATTTAATTGGTCTTAGCCTTGCGTTTCCAATAATTGCTATATCAATGCTTAGTGATTTTGTATTTGGTTTGCTTATGAAAACAATGCCACAATTTAACCTTTTAGTGGTAGGCTATCCTATAAAAATAACGATAGCATTTATTGTTTTGATGACAATTTTAGCTACAATCTTGTTTTATTTTAAAGAATTGGTTTTAAAAGTGTTTTTACAACTTGAACTATTTGTAAGTTAGGAAGGTATAATGAATGCAATATTAATTAATAAAAATCCAGCAATTTCAAGATTAATAAGCCTTAGTTTGCAAAAATTAAATATTACTTATAAAGAAATAAATAATTTAGAAGAGCTTGAACCTTGTGATATTATAATAGCTGATAATGAGTGTGAAGTTGATATTAAATTATGTCAACAAATGTCTAAAAAACTAATTCTTATATTAGCAAAAAATGAAACAAGTAATGATGCAATAGTTATTCATAAACCATTTTTACCTACTGATTTTATAGATTTGATAAATAGTTTTAAAGACGAATTAAAAGAAGATTTTAATACTAGCGATTTAGATAATATTGATTTATTAAGTGATGATATTGATTTGGAAGAATTCAAAATAGATAATATCACTGATTTAGATAGTTTAGACTTGAATGATTTTGGTAATAGTTTAGGTTTGGAAACTAAGCTTGATTTAGATAATACTGATGAATTAAATTCTATAGATGATTTTAACATAGATAGTATTGAAGAACTTGATAATTTAAATAATGATGAATTATTGCAAGATGTAGATAGTTCTAATGATTTAACTTCTTTAGATGATGAATTACTGCAAGATTTAGAGAATTTAGATGATGTTGATAATAAATTTAGTGAAGAATTGGATAATATTGAAGAACTTGATAATTTAAATAATGATGAAGTATCTCAAGGTTTAGATGATATTAATAATGAATTAGATGAGAATTTAAGCACTCTTGATGATTTAAATTCTTTAGATAATGAATTAGATACTAAATTATCTGATTTTAATGAAGATGAGAATTTAAATAATGATGAATTATCGCAAGATTTGGATAGTTTTAATGATTTAACTTCTTTAGATGATGAGTTACCACAAGATTTAGATGATATTAATGATGAATTAGATGAGAATTTAAGCACTCTTGATGATTTAAATTCTTTAGATAATGAATTAGATACGAAATTATCTGATTTTAACGAAGATGAGAATTTAAATAATGATGAATTATCGCAAGATTTGGATACTTTAAGTGATATTGAGAATTTAGATGAATTAAGTAATGCTATTGTTTTAGAAGAAGATTTAAAAACTACGAAAGACATAGATGATTTAGAAGAGAATTTAAATAATGATTTAAATTTAGATGATTTGAATAACATTGATGAATTTTCATTACCTGAAAGTTTTGAAGAATTAAGTAGAGATTATCAAGATTTATTGCAAGATGATATTGATTTTACAAGTTCAAATGATTTAGAAGAAGATATAAACAATAGTTATGAAGATGATAATTTTAAAGATTTAGAAGATGATTTAAATACAGAAATAACAAATGATTTTGATGTTGTTACGGGTGATTTAGATGTAGCTGAAGATATGAAAGATGATTTTATTGATAGTGGTTTAGAAGAAGAATTTGAAGATGTGAAAGAAGATTTGAATGTTAATAATCATTTAGAAGATGTTCAAGATAATGAATTAGGTTCTTTAGCTGCTTTTGATGATATTAAAGATGATATTGAAGATATTCAAGAAATTGTAGGAGATGAAAAAGTGAGTGATTTTGATGATTTAAATGAAATTGAAATTAAAAAAGCGTTAGGGGAGGAAGTTGTAGAATTATTAAACAATAATGAAGATATAAAAGAACAAAATAATGATTTTACTAATAGCATAGAAGCAAATGTTGATGATGACATTAGTGAAGTTAGCGAAAATGTTACAAAAGCAGTAAATCAAGCTATTATCAATAGCACAAAAGGCACGAAAAATCGTATAAAAGATATAAATATATCAATTAATATAAGTTTTAAAGATTAATTATGGCAGGAATTTTATTAATATCAGGCCCAAGTGGTGCGGGCAAAAGCACACTATTAGAGCGTTTAGCACAAGATTATAATGATTTTTATTTTTCAATATCAGCAACCACTAGAGCTCCTAGAGCAGGAGAAAAAGAGGGTGTAAATTATTATTATTTGACCCACGAAGAATTTGAATTAGGAATTAAAAATGATGAATTTTTAGAGTATGCTAATGTTCATGGGAATTATTATGGAACGCCATTAAAACCAATTTATGACGCTTTAGAAAATGGTAAAAATGTTATTTTAGATATAGATGTTCAAGGTTTTAGAATAGTAAAAGATAAATTAGGTAAAGATTTTTTATCAGTTTTTATAAGTCCTGAGAATGAAAAAGTATTAAAAGAACGCCTTGTTTCTCGTGGCACAGAAAATCCTGATGTAATTGCTAAAAGACTTCATAATGCAACTGCTGAAGTTCAAGCTATTGGAAGATATGATTTTTTTATTATAAATGATGATTTGGAAAAAGCTTATAAAGAGCTTAAATTACTTTACCAAGCAGCAAACTTAAAAGTGTTAAATAAAGACATTAAAAAATTTATTTCAGAATGGAAAAAAGGAGAATAATATGGGAATAGGTAGTGGATGGCACTGGATTATTGTTTTATTAGTAATCATTTTATTATTTGGTGGTAAAAAATTACCAGAACTTGCAAAAGGCTTAGGAAAAGGTATTAAAACATTTAAAAAAGAAATGGCAGATGATACTACTGCAAAGCCTGTGAATGAAATTGATGAATTAGCTGATAATACTAAAAAAACTGAAGCTAATGAAGTAAAAAGCGAGCAAAAAGCCTAATGCTAAAGGAAAGTATTAAAGAGTATTTATCAAAAGTATTAGAATGCGAATTTAGTTTAGAAAGTCCAAAAGATAGAAATTTAGCTCATTTTGCAATGCCTTGCTTTAGCTTTGCAAAAGAGCTTAAATTAGCCCCAAATAAAATTGCAACAGATTTTGCAGAAAAATTGAAAAATTGTGAGATTTTTAGCAGTGTTGAAGCAGTGAATGCTTATGTCAATTTCAAATTATCAAATGATTTTTTAGATAAATTATGTAAAAATGCTTTAAATAACCCAGAAGATTTTGCAAAAAGTCCTAAAAAAAATTATAAAATCTTGCTTGAATATGTAAGTGCAAATCCTACAGGACCACTTCACATAGGGCACGCAAGGGGTGCTATTTATGGAGATAGTTTAAATAAAATTGCAAAACATTTAGGCTATACATTTGATACAGAATATTATGTAAATGATGCAGGTAATCAAATAGATTTATTAGGCGAAAGCGTTATTTTAGCTATAAGAGATTTTGTTTTAAAAGAAAATGTTGAATATCCCGAAAGTTTTTATGGTGGCGAGTATATGCAAGAACTTGCTAGGATTTTTTATGATAAATTCAAAGATGATTTTATAAATAACAAAACCAAAATAGCAAGTTTAGCTAAAGATGAAGTCTTAAAAGAAATCAAGCAAACTTTAGCAAATGCTAGAATTAAGATTGATAATTATGTAAGCGAAACTGCTTATTATCCAAAGCTTGAAGAAACTTTAGAAAAATTAAAAAAAGCCGAAGCAACATATTTAAAAGATGATAAATTATATTTAGCATCTACAAAATATGGAGATGACTTAGATAGAGTTATCGTGCGTGAAGATGGTAGGGGGACTTACTTAGCAGCTGATATTGTTTATCACGATGATAAATTAAGTAGGGGATATGATAAAGTTATTAATATATGGGGAGCTGATCATCACGGCTACATTGCTCGTGTAAAAGCTGCTATGAGTGCTTTAGGGCACGATGCTAATAATCTTGAAGTAATCCTAGCTCAAATGGTTAATTTGCTAAAAAACGGACAACCTTATAAAATGAGTAAAAGAAAAGGTAATGTCATTTTATTTAGCGATGTTTTAGATGATATTGGCGTAGATGCTTTAAGATATATTTTTATAAGCAAGCGTTGTGATAGCCCGCTTGAGTTTGATGTAGATGAGTTTAAAAAGCAAGATAATTCAAATCCTATTTTTTATATAAACTACGCACACGCAAGAATTCATCAAATATTTGCAAAAGCTAATAAAAACTTTAATGATGTAATTAATGTTAGTTTAAGTAATTTTAAGGATGAAAATGCACTTAATTTATTATTTGATGCTTTAGCTTTAAATGATGTTTTAGAAGACGCTTTTAATAGCAGAACTCTTTCTAAATTATGCGATTATTTAAAACAAATCGCAAGTTCATTTCATAAAATTTATAATGAAACTAGAGTTATTGGACATGAAAATGAAGAGCAATATTTAAAAATATTTGCTCAAGTTGCTTTATGTATAAAAACAGGTTTTAGCTTAATTGGTATAAATGCAGTAAGTAGAATGGAAAAAGAGTGAGTAAAAAACACAACAAATCCCCAGAGCAAGTAGCTTTGGGGGTAAATAAAATTTATAAAAGTAAAAAAATAGAAAGTTATGTAGTATTAGTAGTTTTAGCATTTTGTTCTTATGCTATTGGTGAATTAAGCTTTTTTAAGAACTTTGGAATATCAGCTTTAATAATTGCCGTAATTTTGGGAGCTGTTATTGGAAATTTCGCACATCATAATGTAAGCTTATTAAAAAAAACAGGTGCTTTAGGAGTATGCACTAAGCAGATTTTAAGACTAGGGATTATTCTTTATGGCTTCAGAATTTCTTTAAGTGATATTGAAAGCATTGGTTTAAGTGGAGTTGGACTTGCTTTTTTTATAGTTTTTTCTACATTTTTTATTGGCTTATTAATAGGAAAATTATTAAAAATAGACTTTTTACAATCAGCATTAATTGCTAGTGGTTCTAGTATTTGTGGAGCTGCTGCTGTTTTAGCTAGTGAGAGTGTGCTAAAAGGTGGTTCGGCAAGAGTTGGTATAGCAGTTTGCACCGTAGTTGTGTATGGTTGTATTGGAATGTTTGTTTATCCATTGGTTCAAAATCTATTTGATTTAGATGGTAGATTATTTGGCTTTTTAGTAGGCGGGACTTTACACGAAGTTGCACATGTTGTAGGAGCGGGTTCAAGTATAGGAGTTGATGGGGCAAATTCAAGTATAGTTATAAAAATGGTAAGAGTTTTAATGCTTGTTCCGTTTTTATTAATGCTTAGTTTTGGATTTAAAAAAGAAGAAAAAAAAGGCAATTTCTTAAATCAAATTCCTTGGTTTGCTTTAGGATTTTTACTAGCTTGTGGCATATCAAGTTTGCCTATTTTAAATACAGAATATGCTTTAAATGTTATAAAGCCTAATATTGCTATTTTTGATACATTTTTATTAAGCTTAGCAATGGTGGCACTTGGAGTAAATATTAGAAAGGATATGTTAAGCAAAGCTGGTCTTAAGCCATTTATTATGGCAGCAATTTTATGCGTATGGTTAGTGGTTGCGGCTTATGCTTATATAAAGGTGTTTTGTTAATGAGAGCAGAATGGCAAAAATGTGAATATATATTATTAGCATTACCTCATAAAGATAGTGATTGGTCGCCTTATTTAAATGAGATTTTAAATTCTTATTTAGAATTTGCAAAAGCTATTACAAATCATTGTAAGGTGCTTTTAGTTCATCACGAAAGTGCAAATCTTGATGAGTTTAAAAAGTTAAATAATATAGAGTTTTATTGTTTTAATACTAATGATACTTGGATTAGAGATTTTGGTCCAATTGATAATAATTTGGATTTTGTTTTTAATGCTTGGGGGAATAAATTTAGTTCTAATTTAGACAATGCTTTTAATGAAAATTTGTTTAAAAATTATCTTAAAAAAGACCTAAATAAAATTGATTTTATTTTAGAAGGTGGTAGCATTGATACTAATGGCAAGGTATTATTGACAACTACTGAATGTTTATTAAACGATAATAGAAATCAACAAAGCAAAGAAGAAATAGAAAATACACTTAAAAAATATTTAAAAGTTCAAGAAGTTTTATGGCTTGAAAATGGTGTAATTATAGGTGATGATACGGATTCTCATGTGGATACTTTAGCTAGATTTATTGATGAAAATACTATCGCTTATAGTTCTTGCGAAGATGAAAATGATGAAAATTACGCTAGTTTAAAAGCCTTAGAAGATGAGCTTAAAAAAACTAAATATAATCTAATCTCACTACCAATTCCTAGCCCAAAACATTATAATGGCAAAAGATTAGGCTGCACTTATGCTAATTTTGTGTTTGTAAATGATGCTTTAATAATGCCTTGTTATGATGATAAAAACGATGAATTAGTAAGACAAAAATTACAAAAAGCTTTACCTAATCATAAAATTATTTTAGTGAATGCCTTAGTCTTCGTAAGGCAAAATGGTTCATTACATTGTTCTTGTATGAATATATTTGAAGAATAATTTTATTTTCATAATTACTCTTTTTAATTAATTTTTTAATTTATAATAAAATTTTTATTTTAAAAACAAGGGGTAATTATGAAAAATATTTTAGATTTAGTAGGCAATACACCAGTAGTTAAACTCAATGCTTTAACAAATGACAAAATGGCTCAAGTTTATGTAAAACTTGAGAAATTTAATTTAAGTGGCAGTGTAAAAGATAGAGCTGCTTTAGCTATGATAGAAGAAGCTAAATTACAAGGAAAATTAAATTCTAATTCAATCATTTTAGAGCCAACTAGTGGAAATACAGGTATTTCTTTAGCGTTGATTGCTAGATTAATGGGCTATAAAGCTTGCATAGTAATGCCTGATACTATGAGTAAAGAAAGGCGAGATTTAATAAAAACTTTCGGAGCTGATTTAATTCTTACGAGTGGAAAAGATGGTATGAAAGGTGCTATTAATAAAGCTTTAGAATTAGCAAAGAGTGATAATAGATATATAATCTTACAACAATTTGAAAATCCAGCAAATACAAAAGCGCATTATACGAAAACAGCAGAAGAAATCATAAAAGAATTTAAAACTCTTGATTATTTTGTAGCAGGAGTAGGCACAGGCGGGACTATTAGTGGTGCTGGTAAGAGATTAAAAGAGCATTTTAAAGATATTAAAGTAATAGCAATAGAGCCAGAGCAATCTCCAATGCTTAGTAAAAATACAGCAGGAGCGCATAAAATTCAAGGAATAGGGGCTGGATTTGTTCCTGCTATTTATGATGCTAGTGTGGTTGATGATATTGTTTGTGTAGATGAAGCTGATGCAATTAATATGGTAAGATTATTAGCTAGTAAAGAAGGATTATTATTAGGAATTTCATCTGGTGCTAGTATATTTGCAGCTTTAGAATTGGCAAAAACTTTACCAAATGATAAAAAGATTTTAGCAATAGCTCCTGATGGCGGAGAAAAATATATTTCTATGGGGATTTTTGATGTTTGATAATTTAAAATATGATTTAGAAAATATTTTAAAAAACGACCCAGCAGCAAGAAATAAATTAGAAGTTTTTTTATTATATCCTGGCGTACATTCTGTGTTGTTTCATCGTTTAGCGCATTTTATGTATAAGAAAAAATTATTTTTTATAGCTAGATTTATATCTCAATTTTCAAGATTTTTAACAGGTATAGAAATACACCCAGGAGCAATAATTGGCAAAGGCTTATTTATTGACCACGGAATGGGAGTTGTGATTGGAGAAACGACTATTATAGGAGATAATGTTACTATTTATCACGGGGTTACTTTAGGTGGCACAGGTAAAGTTAGTGGTAAAAGACATCCTACCATTGAAGATGGAGTAATAATTGGAGCAGGCGCTACTATCTTAGGCAATATCACAATTGGTAAAAATGCAAAAATCGGTGCGAATGCTACTATTTTAAAAAATGTATCGCCAAATACAACAATGGTAGGAACTATAGGAAAGGAAATAATCAAGAATATAAAATAACTAGAATTTGATAATATCTTGAAAACTTATAAGGATAAAAATATGTTAAAAATTGGTTTAGTATCACAAAAATATAGCGAAAATATGAGAGAAATCACAAAAGCAAAGATTAAAAATGTTGCTAAAAAAGGTGCAAAATTAGTAATTTTACAAGAATTACACCAAAGTGCTTATTTTTGCCAAGTGCAAAATACTAATAATTTTGACCTAGCTAGTGATTATGAAAATGATTTGATTTTTTGGAGCGAAGTAGCAAAAGATAATAATATCGTATTAGTTACATCTTTATATGAAAAACGCCTAGAAGGTTTATATCACAATACCGCTATAGTTTATGAGAGTGATGGAAGTATTGCAGGAAAATATCGTAAAATGCACATACCTGATGATCCGCATTTTTATGAGAAATTTTATTTTACTCCAGGTGATTTAGGTTTTCATGCGATTGATACAAGCGTAGGAAAATTAGGAGTTTTAGTATGTTGGGATCAGTGGTATCCTGAAGCTGCAAGACTTATGGCTTTAGATGGAGCGCAGATTTTAATATATCCTACAGCTATTGGTTGGCTTTATGAAAACGGCGTTAGTGATGATAGTGAAACTATGCAAGACCAATTAAATGCGTGGCTAGGCGTTCAAAGAGGACATGCAATAGCTAATTGTTTGCCTGTTGTGGGGGTAAATCGTGTTGGTTTTGAAGATATAAGTCTTAGTGGCGAAAGCAGCATTACTCAAAATGAGAAAAAACATTTTATAAATAACAATGAAACTACTAAAAATGGTATTGATTTTTGGGGTAATAGTTTTGTATATGATGCACAAGGTAAAGAGCTATTTAGAAGCAATGAAAGCGAAGAGCTTGAAGTAGTAGTTGCTATAGATATGAAAAAATGCGAACAAATAAGACGCTGGTGGCCGTTTTTAAGAGATAGAAGAATAGAACATTATTCTAATCTAACAAAAAGAGCTATAAAAGAATAAATTATTTTGGAATTTAATTAGGAATTAGCATCAAGCTAATTTCTAATTGCTAGGATATTTTATGGCTTTTAAAAACGCAATTATTGATGATAGATTAGATAAAAAATACTCACTTTCTTATATCTACGGAGAACATACTAATAGTTGGTATGGCAGACAATGTCATAAATTTCCTTATGATTGGTATATTGTAATAGATGAAGAATTAGACTGCTGGTTTATGAATTGTATGTATTTTGATGACCCTAAACTAGACCATGCAGAGCTTAATAAATCTTTGTGGATTTTATATTATAAAGGCGAGCATATAAGGATAATTTTAGATTATGATATCAAACAAGAGATTGATAATGTAGTTTATAATAGAGTTTATAAAATTCTTTCTATAAAAGATAATAAAACATTAAGTGAAAAAGAAATAATAGCTTTATTGAAAGAAATATTAGCTGTTTATAAATGGAATGGAAGCTTAAATAATGATAAAGAATTTAAAGCATATATAATAGATGAAGTGTTTGAAGATATTTTGTAAAAAAAATTAAATCATTTTAGAAATATAAAGGATAAAAATGTTTTATAAAGAATGTGAGCTTTGCTCTTGTAAGATTTCAAAATTAAAATTATATACCTATAAAAAGGATTTAGGAATTTATACTTTAAAATGTCCTAATTGTAATGCTTCTTATGGATTGAAACTTAAAGTATATTTTGTAATGATTTATGCTATTTTGAATGAGATTTTAGGATGGACTGCGTTTTTGCTACCATTTTTTTGTGTGTTTTTATGCAGTGATTTTGTGAGTAAGAATGTTGCTTTTTTAATCTTTGTATGGCTTGTATCTTTTTTAGGTATTGGGCTTTTTGTGGTAATACTTGAGCATTATTTAAATTTATTTATATTTTCTAAATTTGTTTTAATTGATGATAATGAGAAGTTAGAAGTTAAAAAAACTAGATTAATTAAATTAAAAGATTTTTTCATAAAGCTTATAAAAAGATGAAAATGTTTTATAAAGAATGCGAGTTTTGCTCTTATAATATTTCAAAGCTAAAATCATTTTCTTATAAAAAAGACTTAGGTATTCATACCTTGCAATGTCCTAATTGCAAGGCTTTATATATTTTAAAAGGCAAAATATCAAGATTAAAAATTAGCGAAATGATAAATATTATTTTTGGTCTGTTAGATTTTAGTATTGCATTTTTTATAGCTAGGGCTTTTGTTTATGATAATATTTTAATTTTTATAATTTTGTTTTTCTTAGTTTTTGTGATTTTATCTTTTATATTCTCTATTATTCAGCGTTATTTGGATTTATTAGTATTTGCAAATTTAAGTTTAATTAAAGATATAAAAACTAAAGATAATTGGCTTAAAAAAATAAAATATTATATTTTTTATAAAAGCTAATTCTTATTTTAAATTCCTTAAAATTTTAAAGAATTAAAATATGAATTTTATTTTCAAAAAAAGGAGAAATAATGGCTTTTAAAAACGCAATTATTGGCGATAATTAGATAAAAAATACTCACTTTCTTATATTTACGGAGAACATACTAATAGTTGGTATGGCAGACAATGTCATAAATTTCCTTATGATTGGGATATTGTAATAGATGAAGAATTAGACTGCTGGTTTATGAATTGTATGTATTTTGATGACCCAGAACTTGACCATGCAAAGCTTAATAAATCTTTGTGGATTTTATATTATAAAGGCGAGCATATAAGGATAATTTTAGATTATGATATTAGTCAAGAGATTGATAATGTAGTTTATGACAAAGTCTATAAAATCCTTTCTATAAGAGATAATAAAACATTAAATGAAAAAGAAATAATAGCTTTATTGAAAGAAATATTAGCTGTTTATAAATGGGACGGAAGCTTAGATGAAAAAGAAGAATGCACAATTTATGTAAGAGAAGAAGTATTGAAAGATGAAGTGTAAAAGAATTTGATTGTTGGTTTAAAGATTTTATTTTTTAGTTTTTTGATTAATAAATTATGCTTTAAAAAGTTAAAGGCATAATTTATTTAATCTTTTATTAATCTTCTATCAATTTATATCCTAATGACGCATTATATATTATAAAACTATGGCAAGTATCAACTTGAAATTTATCAGAATCAGATTTAGGTTCTAAATCTACATTGTCATACCATTTTTTACACCAATCAGGCAAGCACGCATCTTGTATAACATAGCCTACTTCTACAACTTTATTATTTCTAGGGTCTGTTTTGAACGCACATTTTTTACCATAATTCATATTTCCTTGAGTTACTATGGTTTTATCAGGATATGTTCTTATGATTTTAGCTGTGTTAGTATTAGAATTGTTGTTATGGTTTATAACATTATTTACATTTAAAAGTTCTGGCATAACGCAACCTGTAGATATAAAACATAACGCACTAGCCATAATTATATTAATTTTTTTACTCATTTTCTCTCCTTTATATTAGTTTTTTATTTTAATAATATAATACTTATAATTGACTTAATACAGAATATCAAAATTAATACTTCATCTTTTTAAATTCTCTTAGTTTTATTTATTTTTTGTAAATTTGTAACAATTTTGTAATTTTTTACGATTTTTATGCTTATTTTTCACATTAAATTCACATAAAAATCCTAGCATTTTCTTAAATCAATTTAAGGAGAAGTTATGAAAACTAAAATTAGTATGATTTTATTATTATCATCTTTTGCATTTGCGATAGACCCAAGTGTGAATAAAACCAAATCAGAAACAGGCATTAAACAAGCTAAAATGAATTGGGTAGTGCCAAGTGCTATGAATGATGATGGGTATTTAGATGAAGAAAAATTACCTAAAGGCTCAAAATATATTGAAGCAGTGATTTTAGGCAATAAAATCCTAAATGAAACCACATATTACATAGGTCCAAAGGCAAAAGATGAGAGTAAAAGATATGCAGGAAATAATTTATCTTGCAGCAGCTGTCACGCAAATGGCGGGACTATTCCTTATGAATCAGGTTTTGTAGGAATTTATGCTAGATTTCCACAATACTTAGCTAGAGGCGATGTAGTCGCTACTCTTGAAAATCGTATAAATGGCTGTATGGAACGCTCTATGAATGGTAAGCCATTGCCTATTAATTCAGTAGAGATGAAAGCAATTGTAACTTATATGCACTATTTAAGCCAAGGTGTGCCAGTAGGTGCTAATGTTGAAGGGCAAGGACTTACTCAAGTAAAATTATTAAATAGAGCGGCTGATCCTAAAAAAGGTAAAGTTATTTATGAAGAAAAATGCTCAGCTTGTCACGGCGAAGATGGAGCAGGAATGCTAAATGACGAGCAAAAAGGTGGATATTATGTATATCCTGCTTTATGGGGAGATGATAGCTATAACACAGGTGCTGGAATGTATAGACTAATAAAAGCAGCTTCGTATATTAAAGGTAATATGCCAAAAGGTGATGCTACTTTAAGTGATGAAGAAGCTTTTGATGTAGCAGCTTATATTAATTCAAAACCAAGACCAATTAAGGCTAATCGTGAAGCAGATTTTCCCGATAGAAGGACAAAACCACTTGATATGGATGTAGCTCCTTATGATGATGATTTTAGTATAGAGCAACATAGATTTGGACCTTATATAAAAATGCAAGAAGTTAGCAAATCTAAAGCAAAATAAGTAAAAAAGGAATTTCAATTTTGAAATTCCTAAAATCTTAATTAAATTTAACATTATTTATATTTTTAAATTTTAAAATTATGTTTTATTTAAAGTTTCAAAAGGAGTATGTAATGTTAAAAACTATAAAAGCAAAACTTGGTTTTGTTATTATTTTAGGATTGTTTGTTTTATTTTTGATGCTTTATTTATTTTACAATAATAATCAAAAGACAATTCAAGCTAATTCAAATGAGGTAGCAAGAATTATGCAAGTTGATATAGAAGAAAAATTAAAAATATCAACTGATGCAATGATTAATGCGCTTTCAATTCATTTAAAAGATTTACAGAGTGAAAAAGAGAAAATTGATTATATAGCACAAGCTATAGAAAATTTTAGATTTGACAATGGTAATGGGTATTTTTTCGTTTATAAAGATACCACAGCAGTAGCTCACCCAGTTAGCAAAAAGCTAATAGGACAAGATTTAAAGGGAATGCAAGCTCCTGATGGGACTTTTTTTATTCAAGAATTAAGCAAAAAGGCTAATTCTGGTGGTGGTTTTGTAACCTTTCCTTTCCCTAAACCAGGCACTGATATTACAGCACCAAAATTATCTTATGTAGCATTAATACCTAATACAAATTCTTTATGGATTGGAACAGGTGTTTATTTAGATGAGATTGATAAGAATACTCACGAGTTAGAAAATTTAATCAATAGTAGTTTTGTTACGACATCTATTATTGCTTTATTTGTATTTATAGTGGTTTTTATCCCTTATATTGTATATGTGATGATGTTAATAGTAAAATCTTTAAGCAAATTAAATAATGGTATTAACGAATTCTTCTCTTTCCTAAACCACGAAAAAGAAGACGCTCAT